>CAZCNK010000010.1:6169-15276 GCA_964500345.1 Candidatus Woesearchaeota archaeon
TAGCAGGATCGCCATCCATAGCAACCCAAGTATAGTTAATATCTGAAGTATTGGATCCAGGGTCATCAATATACTGCTCTGTAACCCCGCTAAAACTCGAGCTACTATTTACCAGAACTTTGTATGCTAAATCCTGAGCAGTATTTCCACTTAATACACCGTAAACAACAACTGCATCTCCACTTAAGGTTTCAAATGCTAAATCAAATTCTCTTTGATTAACCACAAGAGAACAAACTGTTCCTATATTATTAGAAACAGTCCAAGAAGAATTTGAATTACAATTTGAAGTGCAAACATAAGCATCTAACGTGCAGTCATTGCTTTGAGTTACAATAATCCTTTTCGTTGAAACTGGAGAAAATTTTATCACAGCATGTGTTACATTAGCCCCAGAAGTTGGTAATTCCACTTCAGCCCCCCAACTTCCAGTGCCTGAAGAATTCCATTCTCTAATCTTAGGGCAATCCAAAGTACTTACCGGGCATGTTCCAGTATTTGATCTATATACTATTGTAGCATTGCTCCCATTAACATCCCCAATATACAAAATCAAAAATAAAAAAACCAATAAAAAAATTAAATTTTTATTATTCATTCTTTACCTCTTTTGTTGTTTCATTGCCTTGATTTATCCCCTTATTTTTATTCTCTTCCCTATAATAAATCTTTATATCTTTAATTACTCCTTTAAAGTTATTTACTGTTTGTTTCATCCAATTAATATATCCAGTATTTGCTCCTACTGAAATAGGCACTTCGCTATTAATATCATTTAGTATTGAAGTATTCTCTTGTGATTGTAATATATCATCAACATATAATTGTGCATTGCTATTATTCATTATCAGGAATATCTTATGATCCTTTCCATCATTATAACTATTAATAGTTTCTAAAGTAATTGTATTGTAACTATCTCCAATATCAAAGAAAATTGTTCCCTCAACATTTACACCAAGCTCAAAGTATCTTCCATCCAAATAATCAAATTTAGATAATATTATTCCACTAGACTCATAATCAATTCTCGCCTTAGCCTCTATTGCAAAGGAATTGTTAACAAACCTAATATTTTCAGAATCTTTAACTTTATCATAATCATACTCACCATCAAACTCAATACCATCATCTTTAATCTTGCCTTTGCCAACAGAATAATTCCAAACCAATGCACTCTCAATGCTCAAATTCTCTGTTACATTTGCAGCAGTTCCATTTATAGTTATATTTACAAAAGTCACATTACTAATATTAATATCTGTCACATTAATTAATGTTTCATTGGTTATATTGATTAATGGTGCTTGTACAACCAGTAATGGTACAATTTCATATGTTATGCTATCTAAATTCAATGTCACATTTTCTATTTCAAATCTCAAATTATAGCCTGTCTTATTAAGTTCTATTAAACAAGTTTCAATGCAAATATCTCTAAATGAAATTATTATCTCCTTTTTCTTTTCTATAGGCTGTTCTTCAGTTATATTTTCAATTATAGTAATATTCTCTATAACAGTAATGTTTTCTTCTATTGTAGTTGAAATTTCTTCTGTTATATTCTCTGTAATATTTTTTATAGCTTCAGGGGTTGACTCAGAGCTATCTGTTAAAGTATCATTTTGTGCTTGAGATGGCTGAGGTTCAGGCTCAGTTACAACAACTTGTTCAGTTTGTGTTTGTTCTTGTTGTGATTGTATTTGACTTTGTGCTATATTTTCCTCGCTAATTACCTCTCCTTCTGTAACTGCAAATCCAGTTATCTTATTTCCAGATCTATCTAACAATGATCTATCTAAAATTAATTTATCATCTAAATACACCTTAACTTTGCCTTCTCCAATTATACTTCCAGATATCTTTACAGAATTTAATACTCCAATATTCTTTGGTATCCATTCAAGGCTTGAATTTTGATTTATAACCAAATTAATATTCTCGCTATAAGTTTGAGTTTTCTCTCCAGCCCCAACAAATAAACCAGTAATCTCGGGTCTTGTTATAAATAATCCAACAGCCCATATTAATAATATCACTAATGTTAATGTAAGTGGTCCAATTCTTAATTCTTCTCTCTCTTCCTCTTTTCCTATCTCCTCTTTGCAAATCTTTAAATTATATTTATAATATTTAATGCAATCATCATAATATCTTGCCCAATCCTCAACTTTTCTATTCTCTAAACTTCTATTTAGAATGTCATGATAAGTTTCATAATTAATCAGGCCTTGATCATATTGGTAATTCAATCTCTGTACAAATTTAATTATCTGATCTTTGTAATAATAGCAAAGTTGTATATCTCTAATTAATTCAATCCTTCTCTTTTCCAATGACCTAATCTTATTTCTTTGCATACTTCTCTCTAGCTTTTTGATAAACTGTCCAGATTGTACGATCATCTCTTTTCAGCAAAACAGCAATTTTATGATAAGAAATTTCAAATTCATCTCTCAAGAACACAACAATGTTCTCAAGAACACCAAGTTTTTTATTCTTCAAAATTGAAATTGGAATAAAATATTTAGATGGGAAAATCTCAATCTTGTTAGGGAATTTATTCTTGCTGGAATTATAAGCCTGCCAGACAGATTTAGAATCTCTTCCAATAAGCAGAGCAATTCTCTTATTGCTAAAATTAAGATTCTCTTTCAAGTATTTGCAAATAGCCTCTAAAGAACCTAATTTTTCATTAAATATTGTGGCAGGAATCAAAACATCTTCTTCTAGCTTCTTAATCAGCTCAAAATCAGAAACACCATAACTCTTTTTTAACCTTTGAAAAAGCGATTGGAATTTTAAAAAATCTAAAAACTTTACATGATCTTCTTGAGAAAGAGAACTAGCTAAATCCTTGATTTTTCCTACATTCTTTAGTTTTTTTCTATCTATCAAAGTTAAACATTCTATTTAAATAAGTATTATTTATAAATATTTCTATTTATTTCTATTTAAATAAGTAAAAAATCTAAAATATATAGAATTTCATTCTAACCGCAAAATTTAAATACTGGTCATAACTAGAGAATAGCAACATATTGGGGGTTAAAATGCTATCAAAATTAAAGAATTTCCTATTTATGGTGTTTTTACTTTTATCTATATCTCCAATTGCAGTCTTTGCTCAAAGCAGCTTAAATGTTCTGCAAGAAAGAGTAAGCATAGATATAGATCAGGGAGAAACAAAAACAACTACTATTCAAATTCAAAACACTGGTTCTACAGATATTGAATTGGAATTTGATACATCTCAATTAGATTTAACAGATAATGATGGTGACACCATTACAATAGGCTTTTCAGATCCAGGAATTATTCCTCCAAATGAAACAAGAAATGTAACTATAACAATTTCAACAGAGACTCTTTCAGATTTAGAAGAATATGGTGGGTCTGTTATTGTAAAAGACAAATTATCAACAGCTCAAGATACCTTTAATTTAGAAATAGATGTTGAGATTAATCTATGTTCTGGATCAGTTGGCTCTGATTTAAGTATAGATATTGTAGAGCCTGACAGAGGAGATGATTTTGAGCCAGGAGATAATATAATGATAGATGTTGATGTTTCTAATGATGGGTTAAATGATATTAGAACCCAAGTTGAGGCTTTTCTAGTTTCTGAAAATGAAGTCATAGAAGATACTTCTTCAATAACAAAAAACATTGAAAATGGAGAAGATGAAGATTTTGAATTAGATTTATTAATTCCAATAGACAGCAAAGATATTGATGAGGATGAGGATTTTAAATTGGCTATTAGGGCTTTTGATGATGATAATATAAATTTAAATTGCGCACAAGAATTTATTGATGTAAACATTGAACTGCCTTCTAAAAAGGTTATTGTTGATGAAGAAAATTCAGCAGTAGTTCCAGAGTTTTTGAGTTGTGGGGAAACTGCAACTGCTACAGTCAGGGTAATTAATATAGGCAGGTCATCTGCAGATGGAACAATCTCAATTAGAAATTCAGAACTAGAAATTTCTGAAACATCTGATTCTTTTGAACTAGATGAATTTGGGGCAGAAGAAGAAAATCAAGCTACAAGGCAATTTATTTTTGAAATTCCAGACAATGCAAAAAGAAAAAAATATGCTTTAGAGGTAAGATCAAATTTTGACGCTCAAATAGATACCTTTTCAATACCATTTGAAATAGCAAGATGTGAAGGAAGGGAAATATTTCCAACAATTGGCAAGAAACCAGTTTTAATAAATGTTCTAGAGCCAAGATTTATAGTTGAACAAAATACCTTAAGAACATTTCCAGTAGAAATAACAAACAATCAAAATAAAAGGGCTATTTATACAATTACTTTAGAGAATATTGATGAGTTTGCACACACCACCTCAAAAACCACACTATTAAATCCAGGCCAAAGAGGCACTGTTTTTATGGATCTTTTGGTAAAAGAAGATGTATCCCCAGGAATCTACTCTGGGACTGTTGAGGTTAAATTAGACCAAATTACGGTTGCTTCAGAATCAATTGCTGTAGAAGTACTGGAAAAAGAAGAAAAATTAAGCATAGTTCAGGCTTTACAAAATCTGCCATTAGGTTTTTGGATAGTTTTAAATATTATATTGCTATTACTACTAATATTATCTCTAAAGATAGTAATTTTCCCTGCAAAGATTAATAAGGGTTTAAGATATAGGAGATAAATATATAGCTAAAAAAGACAAAAAGGCTAAAAAACAAAAACCAAAACCTTTATATAGGAGTTGCAACTCTAGAATAATAACACTTTTAAAAGCGGTCAGCAGTTATTAGCATTATAAAATAATCAAGAAATAACCAATATAAAATTTCGGGGGTTTGATAAAAAATGAAAATATTTTCAAAGTTAAGTATTTTTGTTCTAGCATTAGCTGTATTTTTTGTTCTGCCAATCATTGCATTGGCACAAGATGTTACTTTAACTACCACAACCTTAAATCTAGGTAGTGAAAATCAGGATGCCTCAAATCCATTAGATGAGAATGGCCCTGAAGTAGCTCAAGATTCAGGAACATTAGACTTTTCATGTGCTGCAAGTTTTACACAGCAAGTAAAGATCAAAATAGCTTCAGTGTCTCAAACAGATAAATTCAACTTTAATCCAGGTCTTTCATTTTCAGATATTGATGCAATAGAGGATTCTTTAGAAAATGATCAAGATCTTTTAGTTATGGAAATTCCGTCTGCGGATAATATTGTAGATTGTAGTGGTGCAGGTGACAAAAGAGTTTCTTTAACAGCCTTAATTCCTTCTTCATTAGATAGAGTGGATTTAAATTTAAATGAAAACCCATTCCAAGTGGCTACTGTAACCTTTCAAGGGGTAGACCCAGTTTCAGGAGCTGTTATTCCAGGTTTAGAAAACATTGGAACATTATCCTTAAAGATGCAAGCTGTAAATCAGCTAGAAATTCAAGATTTAGATGGTACATTAGAGGGAAGAGGAAAGCAAAGCATAGATGATGGTGATACTTTGGATAATGGCAAGCCAGGAGATGCTTTTGATCTAGAGGTTCAAGTTGAGAATAACTATGCAGATAGGACAAATTTAGCCATAGAAGATGTTGATTTAGAATTAGATTGTTCAGATGATGAAATTGACTTAGATGATGAGTCTCAAGATCTAGGTGATATTTCAGAAGATGATGATGAATTTGAATCTTTTAACGGAGAAATAGAAGATGATGCAGAAGATGGAACAGTTTCTTGTACTTTAAAAGTAATAGGAAGGGACGAGAACGGTGCTTTGCATGGTGACAAAATAGATTTTAAAATTGAAATTGAAAGACAAAGCCATGAAATAAGAATCGATTCTGTTACAGCAAATCCATCTGTAATAGCTTGCGGCGATAATTCAATTACCTTAACAGTTGATTTCACAAATGTTGGAAGATCAGATGAAGATGATGTTGCTATTGAAATTCAAACAAGCAAAGAATTAGCATTCACAACAAGAGTAACTGATTTAGCTGAATTAGATGAAGATGATTCAGATACTCAAACATTTAATATTCCAATACCAGCAAAGTTAGCAGCCGGGGTTTATGCCCTACAAGTTAAGACATTTTATGATAACACAAAGAATTCAGACACTGAAGTAGCTCAAGTAGAGAATGTCTGTGGAATAAGAGCTGAGGAAGAAGAAGAGGAAATAATTCCTACAGGAGAATCATTATCTCTTGATACAGAAACATTAACAAGCTCAGTTGGGGGAACAGCAAGTGTTTCAATTTCAGTCACAAACAGAGGAGCTACAAGTGATGAATTCATATTAAGCTTAGAAGGAGCTGACGAATTTGCAGAACCAACTGCGTCAAAGACAATCTTCTTAAATCCAGGACAAACATCAAGTATCTTTATGAATCTAAGATCTAGGCCAGATGCTGAGGAAGGAAGATACAGCGCATCAATAAGATTAAAGAACAGCGCAGGACAAACTATTCAGACAAGAACATTCACAGTAGATTTATCAACAGAAGGAAAGAAAGGAACTGGAGTAGACCTTCCAAACATCTTCGGTGGAGATGCCAGCAGAGTATTCTGGATCATAATTGATATAATCTTAGTAATTGTAGCAATCTTTTTCATAAGATTGATCTTCACAGGAAGAAAAAGAAAAGAAAGAGTTGAACAAACTCTTTAATTTTTTATAATTTAATTTTCTTTAAATTTCTTTTTGTAATTTGAATTTAACAACCATTATAAAACAAAATGGCATATACAGCGAAAGTTACTGGAGATTATAGATCAAAAAGAGCTGTTATTTACAATGATGAAGAGGAGCCTATTGCAACTTTAAGAGTTTCTTCAAGCTTAAGAAGATTGAGAGATGGAAAAGTAAGAGAACCAAAGAGTGTTGCTACAATAACAATTGGCCCTAACACATATCATATAAATAAAAATTTATTAGTCACTGAAACAACAACCCATGTTCTTGATCCAAAAGATCATCTTGCAAAAAGATTAAGATCAGATGGTCATTTTGAAGATCTCATTTCTACTTTAGAAGAGATGATTAGACAAGAATTAACTAAAACTCCAAAGAAATTGAGATAGTATTATAGAGATGTGATATGAAATTTCTAATTGATGCAGATACACCTTCTAGTTAATTCAATTTTAGTTATAGAGCTAGGCAGATACAGAATTAAGGAAATCTAAGCGCCGGACAGGACTCGAACCCGTGAATAATCGCTATCAACCACTTTTGGCTGCAGGTTGGACTGTTATAAATGTTAACATCGATCCCCTTAGCCACTTGGGTACCGGCGCAAACGGGCCTGGTAGGATTTGAACCTACGACCTCCTGCTTTCCTTCTCTAGAAGGCAGATGCTCTATTTGCTCATGAGAGTTGCAGTTTTTTCCTTGTTTGATGCAAGTTTGAAAATCTACAACTCTTTCTCCAAGCTGAGCTACAGGCCCACATTCTTAAAGCTAAGCCATTTATTTAAATATTTAACCATTTGGAAAATGAAGAGTTAAAGATAAGAAAAGAAAATTGTAAAAAGAAGATAGAAATAAAATAAAAAGAACATTTTATTGAATTAGAATCTATGAACTAAATCAAGAGGAACAGCAATTTTGGCAGGTATCTCATGTTTAATATTTTTAGTTTTTATAATAATATTTATGATTATGCCGTTTGGCTTTATAGAAGCATTAAATTTTGCATCAATAATCTCCTCTAGTATTCTTTTTCCAATCTCAAATTCTCTAAAGAATTCGCTAGCATTCATAACTTCTACACCCCTAATTCTTCCTTTAGTAGAAACATCTAATACTAATTGCCCAGCATCAATATTTCCTTTAAACCTTTCATCACTAGAAAATCCATTATGAATAGAGAATATATCATTCTCTTTGTCATAAAAAATTGACTTTTTCATGTTTCTAGCTATTTTATCTCCTCTTAATCATATGATGCCAAGGCCTATATCTCATTATGTAGGTTATTATATATAAACTTTTCTTATTATTTCTGTCAAAAATTACTGGAATTCTCATTGTTTTAGTATTACTAATATTAAAATGTAAATAATGAACCATATCTCCATATTTTCCTAATTCTTGGTATGAATAAACAAGTTTTTCAGGATTTAATAAATTATTTATAACATCTCCTCTATCACCCTCTCTTAATTTTAATTGCCTAGTAAAATGTGGCTCATTAAACTCTATCTCTTCTCTTTTATATTCCTTAAGCCTATTTTTCAATTCCTCTATATCCTCTTCTATTGCTTCCATAAATAGCATTTTAAACTAGATCTTAATAAGAGTTTCTCCAATTTTTACGGAAAAATTTCGAAACAGATAAAATTTTCTTACCATAAAAAATGCGGATTTTCTGGATTTTTTTCATAAAAATAAATAAATTGCGAAAATTATTTGCATTCAACCAAAAAACTTTCAAAATTTTAGGAAGATTTCCGGCTTTTTCTCAGAAAATTTCTTTAAGAAGCTTATTTTATAAAACTCTGAGGTGATTAAAAATGTGTAAAAAAATATTAAAAAATTTTAAAAGAATATTTTTTCTAAGTTTTTTATTTGTAATTACATTAAGTATATCTAAACCAATCAATGCAGACATTGTTTTCTCTGAAATAATGTATGATCCAAATCAATGTTCTGATACATCTTGTGAATGGATTGAACTTTACAACACTGGCCAAGATTCTGTAAATCTGACAGGCTGGAAAATAAATAACAATCAATTTGGTTCTATTGTTATTGAATCTAGAGAATTTATAGTTGTTGCCAGAAAATTAACAGACTCTCTTGGTGGAGAGAGTTTTGAAGCTTTTTATGGAAATAATGATGGAATCTGGGATGAACAAGATGGAAATTACAAAGCAGTTGATGGTTCATTTTCTTTATTGAATACTAATGGAACAATTAATCTTAGTTCTAGCTTAATTGAATTCCCAGAAAAAATATTCTTCTATACATCCTCCTTAGGAGGAAACGGAAATGGCAAGACGATTGTAAAAATAGATTTGATGCAGGGAGATGATCTTGAAAATTGGCAAGAAGGTCAAATTAATGGAACTCCTGGTTTCGGTGAAGATGATAATGGTGGAAATGATGATGGTAATTTAGATAC
>CAZCNK010000010.1:15286-20293 GCA_964500345.1 Candidatus Woesearchaeota archaeon
ATACATCTGCATCTATTTTAAATAAATTACCAGAGATAAATAAGATAATAATAGAGCCTGATGAAAGCAGTGAAGAAGGCGTTCAAATTACTCCTCCATTAGAAGGATATAAAACAATTACTGTGACAACTGAGATTTCTGATTCAAATGGATTTTTAGACATCAAAAATGTATTTGCAACAGTTACAGATAAATTCTCAAATTTCACTAAAATCACAGACATTAATGAAACTACTTCAATATTTAAAGGATCATTTAACTTTAGCTCAGAGCCAGCTGGAATTTATGAAGTAATAATAAATGTTTCAGATTCCTTTTCATCAATAAGAAAATCAGCGTTTTTCGAATATCTTCCCTTAGTCTCAATAGAAATCAATGAAACAAGTATTGATTTTGGAGAACTTGAGCCTGGTTCAATATCTGATGAGGTTTTAGTCAGTGTAAAAAACAATGGAAATGTAAACATAGATTTAGAGCTTTTCGGAACTGATCTAATTTCAGAATTGGATTTGATTGAGGTTTTTAACGTAAAAAAGATATTTAATGGAACTCAATCAAGTTTAACTTACAGCCCAGAATTAGTTGATGCAAATATTCTTCCTTTGTTAAGCATAGATACTGGCTTTAAACTGGGAGTACCACCTGCAATATTGCAAGGAATCTATACAGGATCAATAACAATAGTAGGTGTTGAAAGTGAAAACTAAAATAAAAAATTTAATGTTTTCTCTCTTGTTTGTTTTTTTATTTATTGCTATTTCAGATTACGTTGAAGCTTTTGGTATATCCCCTTCAAAATTGTTTTTATCAAATAATGAAGAAGAATATTTTTACATCTACAATAATGAAGGCGTTGTTAAAAATTTTTCCTTGTTTTCAAATGATGATTATTTAATTTTTAATGAGAGCATCATAGCTAAGCCAAATAATATCACAAGAATATCTATTAAAATAAAAGATTTAGCTTTAGATTTACAAGATGGAATTTACAAAACAAAAATCTACGTTGCAGAAAAATCTTTCTCTAGCGGGGTTATCTTAAATAAAGCTCTTGCTGTTTTAATCGAAATTCAAATATCAAATGATAAGATATCAAGTAATAAAAGTAGAGAAAAAGATTTTAAAACCTCTTTAGAAGATTCTGAAAATATTAATGATTTTGAAAAACAAAAAAATAGCTCTTTAGGTGATGATAAAATAATACTATCTGATGGAAAAGATGATTTTGATTTAAAGATTATTGGGAATGATAAAAAATATATAGCAAGAAACCCAAATTTAGAATTTTTTCAGATACTATTGCTTTTAATTTCATTGATAGCAATATTTGGATGTTGGATCAGATAAAATTCATAACGATACATTTTTATATGACCAGTACTTATAATAAAATGAAATCAAATAGCCTCAGTGCAATTTCAACAGCAGTAATTGCATTTGTGACAATTATTGGATTAATGTTTGGGTTTTATTATAATCTTAAAATTATGAATGTTAAAATAGCTTATATTTCAATGTTTGAGTTATTTTTTGTTATCAGTATTTGGCTGTTCACATCAAGGATTAAGGAGGAAATTTAAAATGATAGATATTAAAAGGTGGTTTTTGAGAAACTGGAAACTTATACTGGCTTTGATTATAATTTTTTATTTAATGACCAGAATACAGGTTGTTAGGTAGATTTTTAATCTTGATTGTTTTAAAAAGATTTCTGGTAAATTTTATAAACCTTGCTCTAATGCTTCTTTATATGGATCTTAATAAAATAGCTGAGAAATGGCAAAGGAAATGGCAAGGCAACAATATATTCAAAACTAAGCAGGACAAGAAAAAGAAGAAATACTATGTTTTAGAGATGTTCCCATACCCATCAGCAGCCTTTTTACATATGGGGCATGTTAGAAATTACACTATTGGTGATGTTATTGCTAGATTTAAAAGAATGCAAGGTTTTAATGTTATTTATCCAATGGGATATGATTCTTTTGGATTGCCAGCTGAGCAAGCAGCAGAAAAAGAAGGGATTCACCCAAGAGTATATACAGAAAATGCTATTAAAAAAATAAAGGAGTACCAAAAAGCCCTAGGCAATAGTTATGATTGGAGTAGAGTTATTGCAACTCATAACCCAAATTATTACAAATGGAATCAATATTTTTTCCTTAAATTTCTAGAGAAAGGCTTAGCTTATAGAAAAAAATCTTATGTAAATTGGTGCCCTTCTTGTAATAGCACCCTAGCTGATGAGGAAGTTGTTTCTGGAAAATGCTGGCGTCATGAAGATACTGATGTTGAAACAAGAGAAATTTATCAGTGGTTCTTAAAAATAACAGCTTACGCAGATGAGCTCCTTAAAGATATTGACAAACTTCAATGGAGTGAGAGAATAAAACATCTTCAGAGAAATTGGATTGGAAAAAGTGAAGGAATATTAATAAATTTTCCTATTAAAAACAACTTTATTTTAATTCATGGTTACTCAGGAACTCCAGATGGGGCATATTTTCCAGGTTTGAAAAAAGAATTAGAGTCATTAGGATTAAAATATTCTGCACCTCAACTGCCAAATAAAGATGATCCAAAAGAAGAAGAGCAAGTAAATTGTATTTTAAAGAACGCAAAGTTTGATGAAAATACAGTAATTGTTGCTCAAAGTCTAGGTTGCGCAGTAGCTTTAAAAGTTTTAGAAAAGATTAATGTCAAAATTCAAAGATTAGTCTTAACAGGAGGTTTTATTGAACCAAAATTCAAGGATAAAGAAAGGCCTTTTAAAAATACTTTTAACTGGAAGTTTGATTTTGATAAAATCAAGAAGAATGTTTCTTCAATAATCGTGTTAAGCGATAAACATGATTACGCTGTCCCGTTAGAACAAGGAAAAATTCTTGCAAAAAAATTAGATGCCAGATTAATTGAAACAATATCTAAAAAACCGCATTTTACAAACAAAATTGAGCCAGAAGTAATTGAAAATTCTATTCCAAAAATTCAAGTCTTCACAACAAGACCAGATACAATTTATGGAGTTACATTTATGACTTTATCTCCAAAGCACAATCTAATTAATGAGCTTGCAAGGGAAAACAAAAAAGATCTAGAAGAGTTATTCAAAAAAATACAAACAGAAGAAGAGAAAGAAAAAGAAGGTGTTTTTCTAGGAAGCTATGCAATTAATCCCTTGACCAAAGAAGAAATTCCAATATATTCAGCAAATTTTGTTGTTGAGAGTTATGGAACAGCTGCTGTGATGGGTGTTCCTGCTCATGACAAAAGAGATTTTGAATTTGCTACGAAATATAAAATTCCTATTAAAAAAGTAATTGAGCCATATCAATCTTATGTTGTAGCAATAAAAAATTCATTAAATGAAAAATTTCACAAAGAAATTAGTCAATGGAAAGTAGACAAGGGAAATCTTATAGAAATATGGCCCCCGCATGATAACATAGATAAAATTTTTGAATTAGCAAAAAATAATTTTAAAGGCAACCCGTGGTATATTCATTCAGATGGCCTAATAAAAAAGATTTTGTTTTATTCTGGTAAAGACTATAAAATCTATGATTGGAGTAAATTAGATCAACTAAAAGAAGCAAAGGAATATGGTTTAAGTATAGGAATAAAAAAAGAGCAACTAGACTTCGATCAACCACATGATGCTTACGTTGATGAGGGAAAATTAGTAAATTCAGGTCAGTTCACTGGTTTTCATTGGTTAAATGCCATGAAGGCTATATCAAATTTTGCTATGGAAAAAGGCTTTGGGGAGAGATCAACTCAATACAAAATAAGAGACTGGCTTATCTCAAGACAAAGATACTGGGGGGCTCCAATACCAATAGTCTACTGTAATCATTGTGGCATTGTTCCTTTATCTGAAAAAGATCTTCCTGTTCTATTGCCAGAAAAAGTTGACTTTTCAAAAGAAGGAAACCCGCTAGAAAATGTAAAAGAATGGGTAAGTGTTAAATGTCCAAAGTGCAAGGCTAATGCAAAGAGAGAAACAGACACGATGAGCACATTTGTTGACTCAGCATGGTATTTTTTAAGATATTGTTCTCCAAATGAAAATAGAATAGCATTTGATAAAAAGGAAGTAGAATATTGGATGCCTGTTGATCAATACATAGGTGGAATAGAACACGCAGTTGGTCATTTGATCTATTCAAGATTTTTTACAAAAGCCTTGAGAGATTTAAAAATGCTTAATCTTAATGAGCCATTTACCAAGTTGTTTAATCAAGGAATTGTTTATAAAGACGGCCATAAAATGAGCAAAAGTTTTGGCAATATTGTTTATCAAACTGATATCTCAGAAAAATATGGAGTAGATACAGCAAGACTTTTCTTAATGTCTGTTGCTTCTCCTGATTCTGATATGGAATGGTCTGATAAAGGTGTGGAAGGTAGCTATAGATTTTTACATAGAGTTGCTAAAATTTCTGAACTTCAATTTAAAAAGCCGACTGAAAAAGATGAGCACAAGAGAAATTTGGTTATAAAAAATTTTACAGCTCTTTTAGAATCCTTTAAATTTAATCTGGCAGTAATAGAATTAATTAAATATGCAGATTATTTAATAAAAAATCCAGCAAAAAAAGGCTATGAAGATTTGCTAAAAATGCTATCTGTCTTTGCTCCTCACTTAGCAGAAGAATTTTGGGAAAAATTAGGAAATAAACCTTTTATCTCTATTGAAAATTGGCCAAGAGCAAATGAAAAATTAATTAATCTTGACTTTGAAATAGAAGAAAAGATCATTGAAAATGCAATTAAAGATGTTAAGTCATTGCTCGCTTTAATAAAATTCAAGCCATCAGAAATTAAACTATTTATTGCTGAAAAATGGAAATATGGGTTTTTTAAGAAACTGAAAAAGAGGATCTGCATTTTTACCATTAACATCAATTTTGGCAAAAATTGGAAATGTAACCTTATATTGAAGGCTGCAAAAAGTTTTTATTTCCTGATCTGTGCCAGGTTCTTGGCCACCAAACTGATTGCAGG
>CAZCNK010000010.1:20303-20714 GCA_964500345.1 Candidatus Woesearchaeota archaeon
TATATTTAAAAAATTGCAATCAGAAAAGAATCATGAATTTTCAGTTATATTCAATAAATTAAGAGATAGATCTCATGACAATGAAATTAAAAACATTGTGGAAAAATTTATAAAAGGAAATCTTGATCTCTCTATTGCAGTTAGCCAAGATAAAGAAATTAAGGCTTTTGGGGAAAATAAGGGGTTCTTGGAAAGAGAATTTAATCTAAAATTTTCAATTGAAAACGCTGAAACAAGTAAAGAAAGTAAAGCAAAACAAGCATTACCTGGAAAACCAGCAATATTAGTAAAGTAACCTGAAAAAAATGAGAAAAATAGCAATTGTTGCCTGTGATATGGATGGTGTATTAGTCAATTATGGTAATCAGTATGCTAGCTGGAATGTTTTAGGATCTCATTTTGGATTCAAAG
>CAZCNK010000011.1:0-4162 GCA_964500345.1 Candidatus Woesearchaeota archaeon
TAAAGCAAATAGAAAAACTAAAGTTAGAAACAAAGATAGAGTTACTCTTTTTATATTTTTAATATCCATTGATTTCCACCCCAGATTTTTTTGTCTTTATAAGGTTAATTTTACTAAATAGTGCTCATATATAAAGCTTTCGAAATATTTTGGATTAGGTTTATATAGCCTCTAGGGAATAATAAATACATTTTGTAAATTAAAAATTGAAATTTTTTTATTTTATTTTGAACGTTTTTTAGGTAATCTTTTATCAAGTTTTTGATTGAGATCTTTCTAGCAAATAAAGGTCTAGGAAAACTGTGAGTATTGCAAGAATTAATGGGCCTATTATAAAGCCTAATACACCGAATACTTTTAAACCGCCTACAACTCCAAGAAGTACAAGAACTGGGTGGATTTTTCCTTTTGATCCTATTATTTTTGGTCTAATTATGTTGTCTATTGTACTAATGATTAGTAAACCGTAGATTAGTAAACCAAATCCGTTAAATAAGTCTCCTGAGAAGATTTTGGAAATGGATGCTGGGAACCATACAAGAAAAGCTCCTACAAATGGCAACATTGCTAAAATTGTCATCACAACACCCCATAAGATTGGCGAGGAAACCCCAAAAACCCATAACCCTAATGTTCCGACTGCACCTTGAACTACTGCTGTAACAACTAATCCATACAAGCTAGCATAAACTACATTGTTGAATCTTGTTGAGAGATGGTTTCTGTGAGACTCTTTTAGTGGAAGATGAGATTCAATTTTATAAATTAAGTCTTTGCCCTGCTTGAAAAGATAGAACATAATAAATAGCATTATGAAAAATGAGAGGGCTCTTCTTGGCAAGGTGATTAAGAAATCTGAAGTTTCTCTGGCTATTAAAAGAGAAAATTTGTTTAGAAAATCTTTTAGATATTCGTCTAGTTCGATTCTTTCATCAAAATATCTTGAGAGTTTTTCTTCAAAATTTGAAAAATCAATATTCTTTACTTTGTTAAAGACCTGAATTGATTCATTTACTAAGGCATTGCCCGCGAAAATTGTTGGAATTAATATAATAATTAAGATCATAAGAGAAGTAAGAAGTGAAGAAATATTTTCATTGATGATTATTTTTTTAATTCCTTTATAGAGTGGATAGAAGATATAAGTTAGCAACATTGCGCTGATAACTGCAATTAAATAGTGCCTTACCATGTAAAGTGAGGCTAGAATTATGATTATAAAACAGGCTGTGAAAAAGTACTTTGAGTGCTTTTGGAGGTCTAGTTCTTCTGGCATAGGTTTTTTGAGGTTTAATAATTTATAAGCTTTATGATAGTTATTAATGCTTATAGATTGATTTTTTTTGAAATTGCTTTAGAAAACTTTAAAACTTTGAGACTTTTTTATTGAAAAAATAAGGCAGGATAAAATATAGGATATATGTGTGTGATAAAAAGATTTAAATATTGATTTATTTTTAGAAAAATAGGTGGAAAATATGGATGTTGCTGTAATGTATTCTGGAGGTAAAGATAGTACTTTAGCAATTGAACATGCTATGAATAAGAGATGGAACATTAAGTACTTATTATCTGTGAAGCCAAGCAGAACAGATTGCTATTTGTTTCATTTTGCAACTGTTGAACAGACTCAAGAATTAGCTAGGATTTTAGGATTTAAGCATTTTTATACTGGTTGTAATGTTGCTGATCCTAAAATGGAAGCAAGAATTGTTAGAGGTATAGTTGCAAAGAATGTGGTAGATGCTCTTGTTTTGGGTGGAACTGGTTTGCAGAAAACTCAGATAAATACCTTAAGGAATGAGTTGTTTGGACTGGGTGTTGAGGTTTTTGCTTGTCATACTGGAGAAGATCATGGAAGGTTGTTATTAGATATGGTAAATAGAGGGTATGACATAAGAATTAGCCAGATTGCTGTTGAGGGTTTGGGGAGAGAATGGCTTGGTAGAAAAATTGGGAGAGAGGCTTTTTTTGAATTAAGGGAGAGAGCTGAGAGATTTGGATTTCATTTGGGTTTTGAAGGAGGGCATGCAGATACTTTAGTAGTTGATGGGCCTATTTTTAATAAAAGATTGGAGATTTTAGATAGTGATGTTGTTATGGAGAATAAGTTTAGCGGGCATTTAAGAATTAAAGAAACTGCTGTTATTGATAAGAGACCAATGTTGAAGGATTTGTATTGAATTTTATTATTACTTTTTCTGAAACGTGTTTAAGAGTGACGCAAGCATTAGCTCTGCAGTCAACTATACTTTCATAAGTTTTCCTTAATTTTTCTTGAAGATATTTAACACAATCTTTTTTTGTATCACAACGACCTAGAGGCCTTATGTATCCATAAGCTGATTCTTTGCATTCGATAGCATTTGTTTTATTCAAGAGAAAAGATTGGAGAGTTTCTTTAGATTTACAATCTTCTGCAGAACTGCATTCTTTAGCTAATGGGACTAAATCATTATCTAAATACGCTATACATTCTTTAACTTGCTCTTTTTCAAGTTGATCGCAAAATCTATTGTCATTAATATCTGTGCAGCAGGATTTATTATCTGCTGTTGGATAAAATGGAGGGGTGCATTCTTGAGGTGATGTCTTCAAAGAAATTAAGAGAAATATTGCAACTGGAATTAAAAAGAGTACGGTTTTAAAATTAAGTTTTTTCGCTAATGTGTATTGAAGAAGAATAATGAAGAGTAATATTAAAATATAAATTGAGAGAACTGCTAAAAAATCTCTTAGATATATTTTTTTACTTATTAAGGAACCCATTAAGAGTTTATAGTAATCTTTGTTAGAGTTACATTCTTTTGAAAATGGAAATTGGTCTACGGAGGTGAGTACTGATGATGTCCATATGGCTAAGAATTCTGATTTTGAGCAAATTTTATCGTAAACATTGTTATAATAATCCCAGACTTTTTTTCTGAACTCAGAATACTCCTGATAATCAGATAAGAGAAAGGTAAACTTTGGATGATCTAAAAGCTCAAGCGAGGGAATTGCTATGGAATAATAAGAAGGAAGATTTTCTCTATTTATTGTATCATTTCCGAGATATATTCTTCTTATTAACTTATAAACAGGGGAGATACCTATAATTGGTCCTAATGAGATAATTGAGTAATCTTCTTTGATGATATGATTTTTGTATGGGTCTAGTTTTTTCCATTCAATCTCTAAGAATTTTGTTACGGTTTCATTTGTAATTAAATTTCCTTTAATGAAGTATTCTACAGCTAAGCCGTCGTAGTTTGTTTCTGTAAATATCTCGTCGTAATTTTCCAAATTGATTTTTTCCCCATAAACTTGAAGTCTGTTGAAGTCGCTTAGTACTCTTTTGTCTCCTTGATCTGGAAGAAAGGTAATTGGGTGCGAGAGAATTTTATCAAGATCTGTTAGATGGTGATAGGCATAGATCATATTTATGTTTGGGAAAACTATGAAGACTATTGGAAATATTAGGAGAGATTTTTTTAAAAGATTGTGATCTTGAGATAGGAAATTGATTAATGAGATTATGAGAAATGGGAACGCAGGTATTAAATATCTATAGTAAAAATGAGATTCGGTTATTATTGGGTGTTTAATTAGAACATAAGAGAAAATTGTTAGCATAGAAATTAGTGAGAACATAGAGAAGAAATCTTTTTGAAATAAGAAAATATAAAGAGAGGAGAGGATGAGTAGTAAGAAGATAATTGACTCCCAAGATAATTTTAAAAAATATCCTGTTAATTGAGTAAAAGATCTTGATAAATCTAACTCGTTTGAATTAAGGGCTTTTGCTACTTTTAGATATTCTGGATGGAGGAATATGAATAAAAGGTTTAGAGCAATAAATGGGATTGCAAAGTTTAGAGTTTCTTTAAAGAGAAGTTTTTTGTCTTTATTTGATTTGTAAAATTTTATCACGTGATGGAGAAAGACAAATGCTGCAAATGGAAGGTTTGTGTATTTGATAAGAATTAAGGCTGAGAGAAGGAATCCTGAGATGAGTGATTTTCTTTTTAATGAAGAGAAGTTTAAGAGGTAATAGGATGAAAGAAGCAAAAATACGCCTATTTTTTGATCAAGTGTATCAGCGTAGCTAGTGCCAAGAGAAAAAGTTGTGACTAGAATGATATAAAGGAAAAATGCCAGAGGAAAATAGAATAAAAAAGGC
>CAZCNK010000011.1:4172-9976 GCA_964500345.1 Candidatus Woesearchaeota archaeon
ATGAAGCCTGCTAAGTATAGATAATTGAGAAAACTATTTCCAGAGGCTAGTTTAATTAAATAAAGAATATACAAGATTAATGGCGGAGAGAAACAGTCTAAATAACCTCCCTCATTGAACTTGTAAATTTTTCCTTCTTCTATATCATCTAGGCAACGATACCAGACATTTCTAGGAGGATCATATTTGTGGAAATATGGCCCGAATTGGTAGAAATAAACTGCAAAAAGAATTATAAAAAATATAATGAAAAGAGAGAGATTTTTTAGTAAGGGATATTTTTGTATTATGGATAAATAGGACTTGATGGATTTTATGCTAAATTGAAATTTTTTCCCTTGATGACTGTCTTTAGGTGAGTGGGAATTTTCTTTTAAGAAATTTGGTTTTTCCAGCAGGTTTAGAATTTCTTGTTTTTTTGATTCCATTTTGTTTTGAAAAAATTTGAATTGATGAGGTTAAATTATTTATTTTATGTGTTAGGTTTTCTGGCGCTAATTAATAGAGAACCTGAAATTTCTTTGATGATAGGAGTTTTTTCAAATAGTTGCCATAGTTTGTTAGTGATTGTTATTAATGGTGGAGGAACAAGAGGATGAAGGAAATCAAAAGGCTGGATTGAAATATTTTGAAATCCAGTTTTGCGTAATTTTTTAGCTAGGGACCAGCGAAAAAAAGCAGTTTCATCTTTAGTATTTTGCAGTAACTTTCTAATCAAAGGGATATTTCTCTCTAATGCAACTTGAGGGTTCATCATATTTGGTTCAAAGAAGCAAATAAGACCGTTTGATTCCAAAACTCTAGAACATTCTGATAAGGCAGTATCGATTTCTTTAATATGGTGAAGAATGGAATTTCCAATTACAGCGTTAAACTTATTTGCATTGTGGGTGATTAAAGTCGCGCTTGCCACTTGAAAAGTTGCATTTGGAAAATTGGAGCAATTTTCTCTTGCAAGTTTAATACATTTTGGGGAGATATCACAACCGATTAGGGTGAGTGAGGGGATTTCCTGTAAAATGAATTTCGAAAATGAACCTGTGCCGCAACCTAACTCTAGTACTAATGGATCTTTACAATGAATTAGTTTATTTTTAATGATATGTGCTCTTTTTTCTAAACGTTTCATACCAGCTATGGTTTTATTGCCCCACCAAGTATCTTTTTTTATCTCAGCTAGATTATCAAAAAATTCTCTTTCATTTGTTTCAAGATCTTTTTTGGATTTCATTTCCCAATCCCAAAGTGCTTGATGATTTTAATATCTTTTATTTGATACCTCGAACTTCAGTCCGAAGAGGTTCATATTATTGGTTTTTTGATGCTATAGGCTTGTGCTGTTGTAGGTTATTATAATTTTTTCTGCAACAGCTTTTAATGTTATGCAAGCGTTTAATTTGCAATCAATAATATCACCATAAATTTTTTTATATTCTTCTTGAACGTAATTTACGCAATCTTCCTTTTTTTTACAGAAACCTAAAGGTCTTATATAACCGTAAGCTGATCTTTGGCATTCAAATTTAACTGAGGAATCAGTTGATAAATTGAAAATTTTGAGGGTTTCATAAGATTTACAATCTTCTTCTGATTTGCATTCATCTGCTGTCGGTATTACTAGGTTATTTGTGTATGCAATGCATTCTTTAGTTTCGTCTTTTTCAAGTTGATCACAGAAATTATTTGCATCGATATCTGTGCAGCAATATGAACCAGTTTCAGTTTGATGAAAAGGGGGTTTACATTCTTTTGGGAATGTTAGTAAAATGACTGTTAGTATTATGAGAGAGATTAGTAGTATTGAAGTGATTTTTAGATTTGATTTTTTTGAATTTAAATATTGAAAAATGTTCATGAGTAATAGTATTAAGATAAAAAAAGTTAAGATTTTCAATATGCCTTTTGTTCCTATTGGTGAAGTGATTATATTACTTACATAGAGTTGATAGTAGTCTGTAGATGATTCACAGTCTTCTTTAGTGAATGGAAAAAGGTCATGATTTTTTAGCAATAATGAGACCCATGTAGCTAAGAACTTTGATTTTGAGCATATTTTGTCGTAGTTGTTATCGTAATATTTGTAGATATTATTTCTGAATTCTGAGAATTTTTGTAAGTCAGATAATAGTATCGTTACTTTTGTTTTGTCTATGCTTTCTAAACTTGGAATGTCGACGGGAAAATTTGGAGGTAAGACATTTGAGCCATTTTTTGATTGATTAAAAAATTTTGAATAGGTTCCATACACTACTTTAAAAACAGGGGATAGACCATAAATTGATGAAATACCGATAATTGAATATTCTCTGTTGATAAGACGTTCTTTGTATGGATCTAGTTTCTTCATTTCGCTATTTTGTATTTCAGTTAATGTTTCGTTTGTTATCAATTTTCCTCTTATAAAAAATTCTGCCGCTATACCATCTATGATTGTTTCTGTAACAAGCTCATCATATTTATCAAGATCAATTTTTTTTCCATAAACTTCAAATCTATTAAAATCGCTGAGAACTCTATCTTCTCCTTGATCTGGAAGAAAGGTAATTGGATGCGAGAGAATTTTATCAAGATCTGTTAGATGGTGATATGAATAGATTAAGGCGATGTTTGGGAAGACTATTAAGATTATTGGAAAAATTAGGACAGTTTTTTTTATAAAATGATATTCTTTTGAGAAAAAACTTATTATTGAAAAGATAAAGAAAGGAAATGCTGGTATTATATAACGATAGTAGAAGTGAGATTCTGATATTACTGGATGTTTAATAAGAACGTAAATAAATATAGTTAGAATAGAAATAATTGTGAAAATTTGGAAGAAATCTTTTTGGAAGAAGAATATGTAAGAGGATGATAGAATTATTGCTAAGACGATAATAGACTCCCATGAAAGTTTTGAGAAGTATGCTTTAAATTCTGTTAGTGAATGGAATAGATCAACTTCATATGAATTAAGAGCTTCTGCAACTTTTGGATATTCTGGGTGTAAGAATAAAAAGATTAAATTTAGAATAACAAAAGGTATTGCAAAATTTAGAGTTTCTAGAATGAGAGATTTTGTGTTTTTTGTAGATTTGTAAAACTTGTAGATATGGTGAATGAAGATTAAACCTGCAAATGGGATGTTTGTGTATTTGACTAAGATAAGAGACGAGAGAAAAAATCCTGCTAAGAGAGATTTTCTTTTTATTGAGGAATAGTGCAAAATGTAAAAAGAGGAGAGTAGAAGGAAAGTACTTAATTTTTGATCAAAGATATCATAGTAATTCAAACCGAGTGATGATGTTGTAACTAGAATTGTGTAGAGGAAGAATGCTAGTGGAAAAAATAATAAATATTTTTTTGTTATTCTTTTTAGGATGTGAAAAATTAATAAGAGATTAATGGAACTTAGAATAATTGAGATGAATCCTGTGAAATAGAGAAAATGAAGTAAATTATTTCCTGATAGTATTCTTATAAAGTAAAGAAAATACAAAAATAGAGGGGGGGTAAAACATACGAGGTAACCACCTTCGTTGAATTTATAAAGAATTCCTTTATCAATGTCATCTAGGCAACGATACCAGTTTACTCTTGGTGGATCGTATTTATGATAAAACGTTCCAAATTGGTAGAAATAGACTAAAAAGATAATTATGAAAAATAAAATGAAAAGAAGGGAGTTTTTTAATATTGGGCTTTTAATTTTTTCTTGAAATTTAAAGATTTGACTAAATTTTTTTATTTTTGGTATAGGATTATATTTTTCATTTGGGCTTTGCGCGTATTGAATTTGCTTAGTGTGTTTTTTTATGTAGAAGAATTTTCCTTCATGGTCTTTTCTTTGCTCTACTTTATTTTCTGAAATTAATTCATGGAGAAGATTTTTGCATTCTTGTTTTGTAATGTTTAATGATGTGGAGACTTCTCTTAAGAACTTTGGTTTTTCTAGAAGATTTAGAATTTCCTGTTTTTTTGATTCCATATTGCTTTCAATAAAGACTCATTATTTTATAATCCTTTCTGTGAGTGGATCTGTTGACTTAATTTAAGGATCCCTGTAAGCAATAAAACTTACTTTTTTTCTGCTGTATAGATCATCCATTGACCGTATTTTTTTTCACATGTTAGTCTAGTTAGGGTATCGATTAAATTGTAAGGGTATATGATGATGTTATGTATTTGAAAGGGAAATATTTTCTTAAAGTAATTTTTAGTGTACTTAATTCCTGATAATCCAGCCGTTTCTATGTTTTTGAAGCCGTTTCTGTTTAGTATTTGTATAACATCACTTTGAGAGAGATATTTTTCATTTTTTGTTATACCTTTTCTAGAATAAAATGAAGATTTTTCTGATCTTAACAGCCAAATGAGTGGATTACTTAGATTTGGATCAAAACCAAAGAGTTTTCCTCCTGGTCTTAAAATTCTTTTAATTTCTGACAGCATTTTTGTATGGTCTAAAAAATGATGAAGTACTGATGATAATATAATAATATCAAATTCATTAGATGGAAATCCTGATGATTCTATATTTCTAGCTAGAAATTTAGCATTTTTTTTGAATCTGGATTTTGCATATTTGATTGCAACATCTGAGATGTCAATTGCATTTATTTTTAGACAGAACTCATTTATCAAGATATCTGTAAAACCACCTGTGCCACAGCCGACTTCTAAAATTTTTTGATCTCTGGAGGGATTTGTTAGATTTTTAAATGCAACTCCGACTCTATAGAAGCTTTCTCTCGTAACTGCATCTAATAAGCCTAGTTTTGAGTATTTATTGAAAAATAACTTTTCATGGAGCGAATCTTGCATGATATTGTAAAATAAGTAAAATTTATAAGAATATCTAATCAATGTACATAGCATGAATATTTTAGGAATAAATTGTCATTATCATGATTCATCTGCCTGTATAATTAGAGACGGCAAGATAATAGCTGCTGCTGAAGAGGAGAGGTTTAACAGAGAGAAGCACACTAAAAAGATTCCAATTAATGCAATAAAGTATTGTTTAGAGGAGGGAGGAATAACAATTAGAGATTTAGATTATGTTACTTACTCTTTTAACCAGTTGCTTAGATTTAAATCTTTTTTTTTGCATTTTTTAAGATTCTTTCCAAAGTCGATTTACTTGTTTAGGAGCCATATTCCTTCAAATGAGCTAAGATTACTTAGGATTCATAGATTACTAAAAAAGGAGTTTAAGGCAAAGGATTCCAAGTTTAAATTTTTGAATGTTGCTCATCATGAAGCACACGCAGCATCAGCTTTTTTTGTTTCACCATTTAAAGATGCTGCTATATTATCTGTGGATGGCGTTGGGGAAGTAGCAACAACATGGTTTGGGCATGGGGAAGAAAATAAGATAAGATGTATTGGGGAAGTAAAATTGCCGAATTCACTAGGCTTAGTTTATTCTGCTGTAACTGAATTTATTGGTTTTAAAGTTAATGATGAGTGGAAAACTATGGGTTTGGCTCCATACGGTAGGTGCGTATATTATAAAGACTTTAAGAAAATAGTAAAATTGGCTCCTAAGGGAAAATTCAAAATCGATCCCTCGTACTTTGATTTTCAATATGGAAAAACACCTTGGTATTCTAAGAAATTTATAAAAAAATTTGGTGATCCCAGAGAAGAAAACAGCGACATAAAAGAAAAATATAAGGATATTGCTGCGAGTATGCAAAAAATTTTTGAAGACGTTGTTATGCATGCGGTTAATTATCTTAAAGAAGAGATAGATTCAAGAAATTTATGTTTAGCAGGCGGATGTGCTTTGAATTCTGTTGTGAATGGCAAGATTTTAAAGG
>CAZCNK010000011.1:9986-10609 GCA_964500345.1 Candidatus Woesearchaeota archaeon
TATATTTATACAGCCAGCTTCAAATGATGCTGGGACAAGTTTGGGAAGTGCTTTTTATTTGTACAATCAAATTCTTGATAAGCCGAGAGAAAATTTTAATGATCATGTTTATTTTGGGCCAAAGTTTGATGATTTTAAAATTGAAGATAATCTGAAAAGATTTGGAAGAGAAATTGATTTTAATTATAAAAGATCTGAAAATATAGCTAGAGATACTGCAAAATTGTTAGCTAAAGGAAAGATTGTTGGATGGTTTCAAGGTAGGATGGAATTTGGGCCTAGAGCTTTGGGTAGTAGAAGTATTTTAGCTGATCCTAGAAGGGAAGATATGAAAGAGATAATTAATGCTAAGGTTAAACATAGGGAGAGATTTAGACCATTTGCATCAGCAGTATTAGAGAAATATGCTAGGAGCTATTTTGCTATTAACTCTAAATCATGTAAATCTCCTTACATGTTATTAGTTTTTGGAGTAAAGGAGGAGAAAAAGAAATTGATTCCGGCTGTCACGCATGTTGATGGAACAAGTAGAATTCAGACTGTTGATAAAAAGATGAATAGTCTTTTTTATGATGTTATTAATGAGTTTTATAAACTTACTAAATTTCCTGTGTTACTTAACA
>CAZCNK010000011.1:10619-19380 GCA_964500345.1 Candidatus Woesearchaeota archaeon
AAAAATCAGAATGGGGACTCGCCAAAACACGGCTTAACACTTCTTTTAATTTAAGTAAAGAACCAATAGTCTGTACACCAGAAGATGCAATTAGGTGTTTTAATAAAAGTGGAATTGATAACCTTGCAATAGGATCTTTTTTAGTTGAAAAAAATGAATAAAGCAGTAGAGTGGGAAAAAAATAACGAGATTGGAGATGTATATGATTTTATTTGGGAGAAGAAGATAGATTTTATCAAATTTAGGAAAAGGGATTTTGATGTACTTCAAGTGACCAATAAAGATGGAAAGTATTTTTTAAAGAAGAGAGTATTGGATGCAGGTTGCGGTTCAGGGTTTAAATCGATATTATTTAGTCAAGTAGGAGCAGAAGTTTACTCTATTGATATAACTAATGAGGATCTTCATAAGAATAGGCCGTATAAATATTTTCGACAGTCAGTTTTTGATCTTGGTTTTAAGGATAATTTTTTTGATTATATTTACTGTGATGGGGTAATACATCATACTAAGAATCCTGAAATGGCTTTGAGAGAATTATTTAGAGTGCTTAAGCAAGGAGGTATTATTTTTTTATCGGTTTATAGAAGGTGCTTAATTAATTACGTAATTTCGGTTATTAGAGTTTTGACAAAAAGAATTATGAAAGAAAGACTGTATAATCTTTTTATGAGGCTAACGAATAACTTGATTGTATCGACTGCCTTGATAGATAATTTAAGTGTTCCAATAAGATTTGTTTATAGTGAAAAACAAATTCGTGAATTACTCAAATATGCTGGATTTAGAAATATGAGGCTTTTGAAATATCCATCATTTATGAATACTTCGATAGCTCTAGAAGCAGAAAAAATTTAGATAAGGTAAATTCTGAATGTTATATTCTAGGTGGTAGATATTTGTTATGAAATTTATGATAATATGATAATATGATAAGATAAATTAAGAAATTGAAAAACTATTTGAACAAGCTTCTTAGTAACATTCTTAACATGTTATAACCATGTTTGAATGTTTTCATTTTTGAAACGCCGCCTTTTCTTGTTTTGTAATGAATTGGCACCTCCACTATCTTTAAATTTTGCCTTTTTGCTGTTAGAAATAAATCAAAATCAGGCCAGCTATCTTCTTTTAATTTAGTTATATCTAGTTTTTTGTTAAAGGCTTTGAAACCACAGAGAGTATCTGTGACTCTTTGTCTTAAGAGGAAAGATGTTATTAGAGCAAAGACAAAATTACCTGGCTTGTGTAGTAATTTCATTGCACCTTTTTCCATTTTGTATTTGAATCTAGTTGTATTAACAAAGTCAGCTTCTCTGTCAAAGATTGGCTTAACTACTAATGGGATTTCTTCAGGCATTGTTGCCATGTCTGCATCTAATATGGTAATGACATCACCTTTAGCCGATTTAAAACCCATTCTACATGCATAACCTTTGCCACGGTTGGGTTTATAACTTATAACCTTCAGATTAATTATCTTTAGTTTTTTTAATAAGTCTAGTGTTTTATCAGCACTACCGTCATCAACAACTATTATTTCTGTTTCCCAAGGCATTTTTGGGATTCTTTTTACACATTCAAATATATTTTCTTCTTCATTGTATGCTGGAATAATAATAGATAATGAATTCATTTTGGATTATTTTTTTTAACTATCTCTTCATGCAACCCATTGAATATTGCAAATAGATCTCTTTTTATGCCCCAATTAGGATAATGCTTTTTGAATTTGCCTAAATCGGATATGTAAACCTGATGATCACCCACTCTTTTTTCTTTTAAAAAATATTTCATGGGTTTTCCAGTTATTCTTTTGATTAGTTCAAAAGACTCTAACAAAGAAATTGAATTTTTTCTTCCACCACCCATGTTGTAGACTTCTCCCCTCTTTGGTTTTTTGAAAAAATTATCAAAGGCAATAACTAAGTCTCTAGTATCTAAAACGTCTCTAACTTGTTTTCCTTTGAAACCATAGACATTTATTGTCTCTCCGTTCAGATTTTTTTTAATGAAATAAGGTACCCAATTTTGTAATTCAACAGCTTTCGCAAATGGTCCTGTTATGCACCCCATTCTAAAAATACCGGTTTTTAATCCATAAAGTTTTCCATATTCTTGAGTATAGATATCACCTGCTAATTTGCTTGCACCAAATGGTGTGTGCAGGGTATGATCTACTGGCATTTTTTCGTTAATACCATCTATTTTTAGGTAGTCATATCTTGTGCCTTTTTCTACTAATGAAATCTTGTTTGGATTTTCCCCGTATACTTTATTAGTACTACAAAAAATAAAAACAGAGTCGCTTGCATATTTAGAGGCAAGGTCAAGGAGATGTAATGTTCCATAGGCATTTATTAAAAAATCTTTTTTTGGTATTTCTATAGATTTTGAATGGGAGGTTTGTGCGGCTGTGTGGATTATTAAGTTTGCATCTTGAATCAGTTTTTTTAATTTACTATCAAGAATATCAAGATTATAAAATTTTATATTTTTATACTTTTTTGATAAAACCTCTGCATTTATTTTTGTATTTCCTTTATTCCCAAATAATTTTCCCCTGGTGAAATTATCAATTGATATAATTTCATGACCTTGGTTGGCATAATACTCTGAACAATTGCTGCCAACTGAACCAGCACCCCCTGTTATAATTATTTTCATGCCTCCTTCTTATTAAAGATAGACTTATAAAATTATCTAAAATTTTAATCTTTTTTTATTATTAACTTACTTGCTATTTACTTTATACTGAAACAAAATCTATTTAAATATAGCAAAGGATAAATACCTTATGGTTTTAGAATCTTTGACGAGCGTTGAGAGGGCTGAAAAGAGTCCATGGGATTTGTTTTTCATTGGAGCAATGTATGCTTCTATTGCTGTTTTTTTAGCTATTTGGATTTTTAAAGAAGAGGCAAGCATTGTTATGATCTTGTTAACTGTAATTGCCTGTATTCCATTAATTCATAATACTTTGAAATATGAGGAGGAGAAGGATTTAAGCATTGTGAGGGAGAAGACTTTGCTTAAGGAGCATGGAAGGGCTTTGTCATTTTTCATTTGCTTGTTTATTGGATTTACAGCTGCATTTTCTGTCGCTTATACTTTTTTACCTGATCCGTTGGTTGAGAGTGTTTTTAGTGCGCAGATTGCTACTATTAGAGCAATTAATAGCCAGGTTGCTAAGGGAGCGATTAGCTCTATGAGTACAGGAGATACTAGCTTGTTTTGGCAGATTTTGTCTAATAATTTGAAGGTGATGTTGTTTACTGTGTTTTTTGCTTTTTTTTATGGTGCTGGATCAATATTTATTTTAACTTGGAATGCCTCTGTGATAAGTGCTGCTATTGGGACTTTTGTGAGAAATAATTTTGGAAGTTATGCAGAGAGTATTGGATTAGTAAAGGCTGGAGGATATTTTCATATTTTTTCTTTGGGATTTTTAAGATATTTTATTCATGGAGTTCCAGAGATATTAGGGTATTTTGTTGGGGGATTGGCTGGAGGAATAATTTCTGTGGCTGTTATAAAACATGATTTTGGGAGTAAAAGTTTTAAAAGAATTCTGGCTGATTCTGTTGATTTAATTATAATCGCGGTTGTGATTTTGGTTGTTGCTGCTTTACTTGAGGTTTATGTGACACCTATATTCTTCTAGAAATGTTCTTCTAAGAATGCTAAGTATATGAATTAATTCTTTAATATTTTTTATAGAAAGTTTTTTAAAATAGATTGATGGATTTTTGTGTATGGCAAAGTATGCTTCTATTGTAAGTGCAGTTGTAAGTTTTTTGGTTGTGTTTATTTTAGTACCTTGGGTTATAAGATTTATGAGGAAAATTGGATTAGTGGTAATGGATATGAATAAAAAGGATAAACCACTTGTGCCAATTGCTGGTGGTTTAGCTGTGATGATTGGGGTTTTTGCAGGGTTATCTACTTATATTTTCATTAGAACTTTTCTTTATCATCACACTGTTTATCTTTTGGAAATATTTGCTGCGATGACTTCTATTTTAATAATAAGCTTGGTTGGATTTGTTGATGATCTATTGATTAAATCAAGCAAGGAGTATTCTATTGGATTGAGGCAATGGCAGAAGCCTTTACTAACTTTGATAGCTGCTGTGCCTTTGATGGTAATAAATGCTGGTGAGTCTGTTATGACAATTCCTTTTGTTGGAACTGTTGACTTTGGAATTTTATATCCTTTGCTGATAATTCCGATTGGGGTTGTTGGGGCATCAAATATGGTAAATATGCTTGCTGGTTTTAATGGAATGGAGGCAGGAATGGCTTTGGTTTATTTTGGGATGTTGGGATTGTATGCAAGAGTAAATGGCAGCAATCTAGCTGCTTTGATTTCTTTGGTTATATTTTTTTCTTTACTTGCATTTTTTTATTATAATAAATATCCTGCTAAGATATTGCCTGGGGATTCTTTGACGTACTTAATGGGGGCTGGGATAGCTAATGTTGCTATTATTGGGAATATTGAAAGGGCTGCTTTAATTGCTTCGATACCTTTTTTTATTGAATTGATTTTGAAGTTGAGGGGAAGATTGAAGGTTGATAGTTTTGGTGTTTATAAGGATGGGAAAATTGTGAGCAAGTATAAAGAGATTTATTCAATACCTCATATATTTACAAGAACTGGAAAGTTTAATGAGAGGCAGATTACTTTTATAATGATGTTTATTGAGCTTGTTTTTGCTAGCTTGATTTGGTTTGTTTAATTATTCGTGTTTAATTTAATGGGATAGTAAGAGAATAATAATATGGAAAAATATTTAAGGATTGTTAAATGGAGATTTTTAGATGGAAGAAGAAAACAATAAAATAGAAGAGCGAAAGAAAAAGATCGTGAATTTTTTTTCTGGTAGGAGAAATATTTGGCAATATGTATTGTTGTTTTTAATAATCTTTTTAGGAGCTTGGATTAGGAGCCAGGGATTGGAGAACTTAAAAGATCAGACAACAGGGGAATATATTTCTTTAGAGTTGGATTCAACTATTTTTTTGAGATATGCTGAGTATATTGCTGAGCATGGTGAATTGTTTAAGATAGATCCTATGAGATTTTATCCTCTTGGAGGAGATATTACTTACATTGGGACTTTTGTCAGTTATTTTGTTGCATATCTTTATAATTTTTTAAAGATTTTTAATCCTGGGATTACTGTTGAATATGCTGATATAATATATCCTATTGTTGCTACTGGAATTACTATTTTGTTTTTCTTTTTGCTTTTGAGAAGGGTTTTTGATTATAGGGTTGCATTGCTTGCAAGCTTGCTGTTGAATGTTTCTACAGGATTTATTTTTAGAAGCACTGGTGGAAGTTCAGATCATGATAGTTTAGTTATGATGTTTATTGTGATGTCTTTTTATTTTTATGTTGCTTCTTTGCAAAGCCAAGATTGGAAAAAATATTTGTTTGCAATACTTGCTGGAACTGCAACTGGATTTGGAAGGATGACAGGGAGCGCTATTATTTTTGTATTTATGACTATTGGTTTTACAACTTTACTCGAGATAATTTTTGATAGATTTGATAGAAATAATTTTTACAGTTTGTTGCTTTGGATTTTGCCTGCTACAATAATTCCAGTAGGTGCAGGAAAAACGACTTTAGCTGCAACTTTGATGTCAGTAACAACGTTTGTTGCTTACTTTTCTTTAATTGTTGGAGCTATTTACTTATATGTTTTTAGGAATAAGAGATTTGAAGATTTCTTTTCTAAGATTTACAAAGGGAGAAAAGTTCCAGAGGGAATTTTGTGCATTATATTTTGCTCTGTAGCTGGATTAATTGCTTCGTTTTTTATTTTTTCAGATTTTTTTAATATGATTACTGGGCAGATTTATAATTTATTGTTTGAGGCTTATGGAGAGACAAGATGGACATTAACTGTTGCTGAGAATAGGAAATCTTATTTGGTTGATTGGTTCTCTCAATATGGAAAAATTTATATTTATTTATTTATTTTATAGTATAATTAAAAATTTAAAATCGTGGAAAAAATTGGTAATTACGTTTGCTGCTTTTTTAATGATTTATGTTTTTTCTAGATATCATCCTGGTAGCTTGTTTAATGGTAGCAATTTTATTTCTAATTTAAGCTATTATGGATCCTTTTTTGCATTTTTTATTTTGCTTGTTTATGGTTACATTAAAGCAAAGACGAGTGGAAAAGTTGATGAAGGAATATTTGAATTGGATAAGAGTAAAATTTTGATGTTGATATGGATTTATATCGGAATAACTGCTGGAACTGCAGCTATTAGAATTCTTTTTGAATTTACACCTCTTACAACAATTGGGTTTTCAATATTTACTTTTGGAATTTATGATTTTTTGTGGAATTTGGATAAGAAGTATTTTTATTTAAAGTTTGCAGGAGTTTTTTTAATTGCTTTTTTAATTTTTAGCCCATTTAGTTTTTGGAGGGGAATAGTAATTGATCAGGGTATTGGAAGTTATAATCAGGCTAGATTTAGTTATCCAGGATATAATTTTCAGTGGCAACAGGCTGGAAAGTGGGCTAGAGAGAATACTAAAGAAGACGCTGTTTTTGCACATTGGTGGGATTATGGATATTGGGTTCAGAGTGGATTTGAAAGAGCAACTGTGACTGATGGAGGAAATTTTATTGTTTGGTGGAATTATCTGACTGGAAGGCACGTGCTAACAGGGCAGAGTGAATTAGAGGCTTTGAAATTTTTGAAGGCGCATAATGTTACTCATTTGTTGATTGTGAGCGATGAGATTGGTAAGTATCCTGCTTATTCTAGCATTGGATCTGATTTGAATTATGACAGATATAGTGGAATTCCAACTTTTGGGCTTGATTTGTCTAGAACAACTGAGAGTAGGAATGGAACAATTTTATTTTATAGCGGTGGATTTGGATTTGATGAGGATTTTATTTATCAAGATATTTTATTTCCTGCTGGCAGGGCTGGAGTTGGTGCTTTTTTAATGAGCATTGATAGAGAGGGGAATTTTACAACTGTTGGACAGCCTAAGACTATTGTTGTTAACAATGGTAGGCAATATGAGTTTGATTTGAAGTGTGTTTTTGTTAATGACGATGAGCTTATTTTTGAGAATGGTGTTTTGGATGGGTGTTTGAGAATAATCCCAACAATTTCTGATAATAAAATGAATCCGTATGGGGCCGCCCTTTATTTAACTCCAAAAGTGAGAAGGACAATGTTTACAAGATTGTATTTGTTTGATAAAGAAAGTGATTATTTCAAGAAAGTTTATGATGACTCAAATGGAGCTCCTTTATCAATTTATCAAGGAAGATTAATTGGACCAATTAAGATATGGGAGATTAGTTATCCTAAGAATTTAACTTTAACTTCGGAAGAATATGAGTATTATTTAAGAACTAGTTATGCGGATCCAAAATTGATGGAGCCTATAAGATAAATAATTTTTTAAATAGGATTTTAAAAGTATTTTAATTACAAGTAAAATGTTAAACTTTTCTGTAATTGTGCCTGTTGAACCTGGAAGAAAATGCGAGGTTGGAGATTATTTAAAGAGGTTGAAATATAAAGGAAGATATGAAGTGATTATTGAGTATGGATGGAATTCTTCTAAGAATAGAAATAAGGGAGCAAAGAAAGCAAAATATGAAATTTTGTGTTTTTTGGATGATGACTCAATTATTGATGATGATTTTTTAGATGAGGCAAGTAGGTTTTTTTCTAAACATAAGGATATAGATATTTTAGGGGGGCCACAGTTAACACCAAAAGATGAAGATTATTTTCCTAGAAGTTGCGGTTATGTTTTGGAGAGCTATTTTGCAACTTATAAGATGAGCAATAGATACAAGAAGGGAAGGTTGAATTTGGAGGCAGATGAATCTTGTTTAACGAGTGCAATTTGCTTTGTGAGGAAAAGGATTTTTGAGAGAACCGGGGGGTTTAATACAGCTTTATTTCCTGGAGAGGATCCAGAGTTTTTTGCTAGAGCTAGAGAAAAAGGATTTAGAATAGCTTATGATCCTGAGATTTTTATTTATCATAGGAGAAGAAAAAATTTGAGAGATTTTTGTTATCAATTTTTTAGATACGGGAATGTTAGAAGAGAAAAAGAGAAATTTAGCAAATCAAATTATTTGGTTTTTATTGTTCCTAGTTTGTGTATTCTTTATACTTTATTTATTGTACCACTGATTTTTATTAGCTATTGGTTTTTGTTGCCTTATGCTTTTTATTTAGGATTAGTTTTTTTATTTTCTTTTTATGAATCTGTTAAGAATGGTGATTTGTTGAGTTTACCTTTGATGTTGGTGATATTTCCTTGCGTTCATGTATCTTATGGCATTGGAATGATTGCTAGCTTTTTTAAAAAATCTTAATTATCACCTGAAGTTGAGTTTGGTGTTGGCTTTTCTTTTAATTTCCATGGTTGCTTTACAACGTACTCATTTTTTTCTATGCCATGAGGATTAAATTTTGATTCAACTTCTTCTTTTGTAACTGGCTCAACTTTTCCTAGTTCGTGGATATTACAAGGTTTGCAGAACCAGAATTTTACTTTTCCGTAAGGGTTTTTTGAGTCGCCAAAATAGTTAACTGATTCTTGCAGTTCCATATTACAGATTGGGCATTTTTTCATTTGTTTTATATTAAGACTCTAGAATGGCTAGAGGTTTCACCTCTTTTTTAGTATGATGATGAGAGGTTTTTAACTCTTTTGGAATTAGATCTGAGTGCTGATTAGTAACATTTA
>CAZCNK010000012.1:0-19335 GCA_964500345.1 Candidatus Woesearchaeota archaeon
GAGAAAGATTTTGAGCATAAGAGATTTGTTTCTTTGACAAATGAAAACCCTTATTTAATATTAAAATATAATTTTAATAATGAGGGCAGTGAGATAGATATTTTTGATAATGGAAGATTAATTGATAGGAATAAAGATAATAAATATTCTGTAGTAGCAGATAATACGAGAGCTAAAGTTGTATGTGAGGATTTTTTTGAAGAATTGTTAGAGTATAAAGATGAATCTGGATTTAGAAATAATTGCTAAGAAATCACAGTTGAGAGTGTATATTGTATTAGTTGTAATTATAGTAAGTTTGGTTTTGCCTGTTTTTTTGTTTAGGGGCTTTTTTTCTTCTGATGGAACTGGGTTTCTAGATGAGGTTAGTGAAATTAAAGTTTATGTTGAGAATTGTTTGTTTGAGATTGGCAAGGAGGCTTTAAAGAAAATTGGAAATCAAGGTGGATTATTAGAGCCGGATAATTTTTTTGAAGTGAAGGGCAATAAAATTCAGTATGCGTTTAATGGGTCTAATATCTTTGTACAGAGATATCAATTAAAGGAAGAGATTTCTAAATTTATTGAGTCTCATATCATTGGGACTTGCGGTTTGGAGAATGTGAAAGACATTAAAGTAGAATATGAAAATGCTGAGGTTGGCGAGATTAATTTTGAGAGCGATGAGGTAGTGATAGAATTAGAGTGGCCAATTGTTGTGTCTAGAGATCTTGAAGAGGTGGAATTAAAATCTTTTTCTACTGAGATTCCTGTTAGATTAGATCTGATTCATGAAATTACTGGGAAGATTATTGAAGATCCTAAGAGAAGCAATTTTGATTTTGAGGATGGGATTGATGTTACTTTGATAGATTACAATGAAACTAGTGTTTATGTAATAATAGATGATAAATCGAAGTTTGGGAAGAATTCTTTTAGGTTTTTATTTGCTGTAAAAGGTTTGTCTTAAGCGTTATCTTAATTTTGCCTTATCATTATAAATCTTGCTGGTAGAATATCTGTGCCTAAAGTGGCATGAATTCTAAAATCCTTAAACGTTGCATCTAGAATTGGATCTTCTTCTGAAACTTTTTGAAATGTTTTTTCTGCAAAATCCCTCACTATGTTATTAATTTCTTCTTTAGTTCTGAAGAAAATGTTTGTTTTGAATTTAGAATTTTCTCTTATTATTGTTATTTCAGAATTTTCCCTTTCACAAATTATTTTTTGGATGGACTTATCATGAAGGAAAGGTTCAATTACACCAAAAGCTGCTAAGTCTCTTATTAGATAATATCTAAATTTTAATAAATCATCATCATTGAATTCAATTCCAATATTATTTGAGATTTTTCTTATTTCTTTTAATAATCTATTTTTATCAGATAAAATTCCTTCTCCACCCTTGAATTTTTCCTCGAGTTTCTTTAAAAGATTTAAGTCTTGTTCATTCATCTCAGGTTCGTTAACTCTGTAAGAATCCTCTTCAATTTCTGCGTAGGCAATATTTTCATTAGTTTCATAATTCGTGATCAATTGTACAAAAACTTTTTTTGGCCTAACTGCTGATTCTTGTATTGAAGGCCTGAATATTTTTTCCTCTTGAATTTGAAGTTGCTCGGGGATCCGAATCTGTTTTGGGGTTTGTTGAATTTTAGAATATCTGTCTTTTAGTTTTTCATAAATTTTTTCTTCTTGTAGCTTTTCTTGTTTAAGAAATTCCTTTCTTTTTTCAATGTAAGCATTGAACAATGCTTCAGTAAACTTTGTAATAATCCACGCTCTTTTGGATGCTAGAGGATTTTTTAATTCAAAAAGAACTTCCTCAACCTCTTTGTTTATTTTCTCTTCAATTTCATTGTAAAGAAAGTGAATATCATCTTGGGTCATTTTAATTCATTAAATTTCTGGAGTTTCTTTTAGTGGAGAGAATCCTGTGGTAGTTTTATCTCTTATATATTTTTCAATTAAAACTAAGCCGCGGGCAATGGTCCTATTTTGCTCCAGTAAAGTTTCAAGTTGTTTTGCTAATGGTTCTTTCCCTTCTGCGCTTTCAATTTTCTTGGCAGCTTCTTCAAATAAAGCCAGCATTCTATCTACTCTCGTTATTAACTTATTGATATTAGAAATTAGCTCGACAGAGCTTTTTTGGAGCATAATATTATTTTTAATTAATTCTCCCAGAAGATCCTCTTTTTCTATTAAGTCTCTTGGCATTTTTCCTCTTTTATTGATTTAAGGATTTAAACTAGTATAAAAAGCTTTTGGGATGAGTGCATTGTCTGCCATGTCAAATTAGAAAAAGAACCTATTTATAAAATTATTTAATATGAAATTATTTGACTGCTTTTTCAATATTTAATTGCTTTTCCGGTGTTTAATTGCTTTTTCAAAATTAAAATTTCAGATTTAATAAGCCCAAACATAAGGCAAGTAACTTACTCTGGAATAATAGGGGTAGTAAGTGAATCTTTGGTATCTTCCATAGCTATAATAAGGATATCTTGCGTAAGCACTATAATAAGGGTAGTATGAGTAATATGGATAATGTTGTCCATAATAACCGCCATAATAACCATGTGGCATATAATAATGACTAGCATCTACATCTACAGAAGATAAAAAAGTTCCAAGCACTAAAGCTACTACCAATAAAGACCTCCAAATAATTTTCATATTATTTATATGTATAATAAAATATATAAATCTTTCTACAGTTTTTTCTTTTTACTCTATGAGCAATGAATTTTTTTTCCACCTGTCTAAAAGTTCAAATACATTTCTATAATTACATGCTCTGACTGTTTTATAATAAATGAGGGCTACAGTTGCTATTTCTATTAAATGCTTGAGGAATTCATCACGATTGAGAGATTGTTTAATAGAGTAAGGGATTAATTCTTCGCCGAGAGCAATTACTAATCTGCTTTTCTCCTCACTAATTTGACCTTCAGGATTGCTAAAAGAGGATCTTAATTTTTCAATTATGCTATCAATTGGAATTTCATGAGATAAGAAGTAATGAAATGCTTCGCTAACCTCTTTTGGTGGTTTTGTAATTGGACTCATGTTGCAGTAATTTAGTATAAATACCTAGAGCTTCTATAACTTCCGTAAGAATATCTATTACTATTATAAGGATATTGTTTAATTACATTGTTATCAAGGAATTGAAGTGCAGCCATATCTCTTCCATAATTATAAGGAGCAATGCTTAGATAAGCTGGAAATGAATATGAGTAACCATATCTAGGAAATCCAAAACCTAGAAAACCTTGGAAACCAAAACCTGCTTGGAATCCACTACCTGGGTAAGAATAGCCTAAATGATATGCACTAGTGTCTATGCTGTTAAATAAGAGAAATAATAGACTAAATAAACCAATTAATAATAGCTTTTTCATAATTACTTTTAGATAGTAACTTATTTATAAAGCTTTCGATTTTCTAGCTCTGATGAAACCCTCTAATAATTTTATAGATTATTTCACATAATCTGTCAAGATTATGGGTTAAAACCTTATAGTATCCTTCTCTTATCTGAGATAATTTTGATTAATTATTATAATAAAAAAATCAAAAAATGAAATTTTAACTAAATAGAACTAAAAAAGAATTAAAAAGTTAATATTCTCCTTCCATTCCAGGACCTGGAGAAGGCATCTTGCTTCCATCAGCTCTTCCACTTCCCGCAATAACGTCGTCTATCCTTAAAATTAATTCAGCTACTTCAGATGCTGATTTAACAGCTTGAGTTTTTATTTTTAATGGTTCTATTACACCGGCCTTCCAGGAATCAATGACTTTTCCTGAAAATACATCAATACCAGCCCACTTGTTTCCTTTATCATGCTGCACTTTAAGTTCTGTTAATACATCGATAGTATCTAATCCAGCGTTCTCTGCTAGAGTTCTTGGAATTATCTCTAGAGAATCTGCAAATGCTAAAACAGCTAGTTGTTCACGGCCAGATAATTTATTTGCAAATAGTCTAATATTTCTCGCTAATTCTATTTCAGGAGCTCCTGCGCCAGCAACAACTTTACCAACTTTTAATGAAGCTGCAATATCTCCAATTGCGTCTTTTATTGCTCTTTCAACTTCATCAACTACGTGTTGAGTTCCTCCCCTGACTAAAATAGTAACTGCTTTTGGATTTTTACATTCTCTAACATAAGTCATCTCTTCATTTCCAACTTTTATTTCCTCTACCAAGCCAGCATAACCTAAATCTTTTTCATTTAAGTCATCTAAGTTCGTAACAATGTTGGCTCCTGTTGCTCTTGCTAGCTTTTCCATATCACTTTTCTTAATTCTTCTGGCAGCATAAATTCCTGCTTTTGAAAGGTAGTGCTGGGCTAAATCATCAATGCCTTTTTGGCAGAAAACTGCATTGGCCCCAGATTTTATTATTTTATCTGTCATCTTTCTCAAGATTTTTTCTTCTTGCTGTAGAAATGCTTCCATTTGATCTGGGCTGTTAATTTGAATCTTAGCATCTGTTTCTGTATTTTTAATTTCAACAGCACTATCGATTAAGGCTATTTTAGCATCTTTTATCTTTCTAGGCATTGCCGGATGTACTTTTTCTTTATCTAAAACAATTCCGTTAATTAATTCAGAATCTTCAATTCCCCCACCAATCTTTTTTTCAATTTTAACGTTTTCGATATCAATTGTTCCATCACTGTCTGTAATTTGTTTTACAGCTTTAACTGAAATATCTGCTAGAATTTCTTTTGCACTTTCTGCCCCTTTTCCTGTCATAGCAGTCATTGCAATTTTCTTTAGTGTTGAATCATCTTTACTTGTTATATTTTCAGCAATATTATTTAAAATAGTTTGAGCTTTTTCAGCTGCTAATCTGTAACCTCTAGCTATAACAGTTGGATGAACCTCCTGATCTAGTAATCTTTCTGCGTTCTTTAAAAGCTCTCCAGCAAGGACAACAGCAGTAGTAGTTCCATCTCCAACCTCATTTTCTTGTGTTTTTGCAACTTCCACTAACATTTTAGCAGCTGGATGTTCAATTTGCATTTCCTCTAATATTGTAACACCATCATTTGTAACGACGATATCACCTATAGAATCAACCAACATCTTATCCATTCCTTTAGGACCTAAAGTTGTTCTAACAGTTTCAGAAACTAGTTTAGCAGCCATTATATTATTTCTTTGAGCATCTTTTCCAATAGTTCTTGTGTAGCCTTCAGGTAATATAAATATAGGTTGAGCTTGTTGTGCCATTTTCTCCCCCCCCAATTTTTTAGAAAATTTTTAATATTGATATATTTTTATTTTTTATCTTTAATCTTTATTTTTTGCTTTCTTTTTTACTTTTTTGACTGGTTTATCTTTCTTTTTTGCTTAATTTTCATTTGTGAGTAGTTATATATAAAGCTTTCGTTTTTTAAGCTCTGATGCAATCCTTTAAATAAAACTAGGGTTATGTAAAAGGCTTTAAAATTAATGGCTATTCAATTTGACTTAATTTAACTTTATAGGGCCAAAATTCTGGTCTTTCTAAAGAGGTAATTTTTCTTTTTAATTCTGACATTTTATTTTCAGCTTCTTTTCTATTTACAACTCTGTCTTTATTTTCATCAATCATTTCCAAGATTGATAAAATTCTTTCTTCATCTACTTCTAAAATTTTAAGATTTCCTCTTATGAATGCACCATCTGCAGTTCTATAAACATCAAATCTTTCAAGATACACTCCGAGCAATGAAGTAACATCATTTTTAGCAAGATTTGTAACCCAATATCTTTCAAAGAAGTTTATTTCTCTAAATTCACCATTTTCAAGGCCATAATTAAAGATGGTACAGCCATAAATTAAAGAGCCGCCTATTAAAGATATAGCTTTAAATCTTAGATTTTCACTAATTCTCTTAACGATTTCAACTAAAGCCATAACTTTTTTTAGAGATTACTATTTATAAATTAAACTAGAGCAACAAAGATTGACTTAATGCTAAAAAAATAAACAAAACAACTGCTAGCCATGCAAAGATTTCATTTTGTGGCATTTCTTGGAAATAAGAGAAAAGATCGTCATAATATGATGATTCTTTATAGATTTCCCTTTGTTTAGGAATACTCCTAGGGATTTGGAAAATTTTTTCCATATCTTCTTCATGACTTTCTACAGGCTTAAAATCTCCTATAAACTCCAATTTTGGTAGAGGCGTGACTTTTAATCTGCTTACGGATTCTATCTTTGGGAGCTCTATTTCTTTTACCAATTTTTCCTCAGGTGCTGGAGCTTCTTTTTTTAAAATCCAGCAATTATGATAGTGGGGTTTTCTATGAGACCAGCAAAAATCTTTACTGCAATGCTCGCATCTAACTGGCAGATCATTTAAGGTGAATTCAGAATCGCAATCCATTAGCTCGCACTTATGTGAGACTTTTGCCATATTTTCTAAAAATTAAATGGTATTAAAATAGATTGTTGTTTTGGAGAAGATACTTTTATTTGACTGATTTGGTAGTGAAAATGAGAAAAAAATAATTAGAAAAACTTAAATATTAGTGCGATGAATATTTTGTTATATGGATGAAGAAGATTTTCCTCTAACAATTGAAGTAAAGGAAGTTGATCTAAGAAACTTTATTCTGAATCACCAAGCATTGACAACACAATCAAGGAGAAAATATGACGAGCTTCTCGTAGGCAACTATCCTTTTTTCTTAACAGATTTACAGAGTGGAAGATTAAATACATATCGTGGGTCATTTGTTGTGTATCATAAAGGAATTCTATGCGGTCAAAATGATAATAGTGATGCATCATTATTATATGAAAGGGCATATAAATATTATGGTAAATCAAATCTGGCAGTATTTTACGTTCCTAAAATAGATGAACCACAACGTCAAGGATTAGAAAAAGCGTTGGGTGAGATTTTTAATGTACCTGAATGGCTTGTAGAAAGGATACGTTCATCTTAAAAAAATCATTTTAAAAAAATTAATCTATTATACTTTCTGGGGTTTCTTTATAGCATTCTTCTCTGTAGATACAATTTTTGCACTGCCATAACTCTTTTTTGATCCTTGCTTCTGGTTCTGGGATCTTGCTTTTTGTGAGAGAATTGTGAAGTTCTTTAAATCTTGAGATAGCCAGGTTAAAAACGTCTTTGTCTTGGTTGATAAAAAACCACTTGCATTTTAGCGTATTTTTTTCTATGTATAAAATTATTCCATTATCAATTTTAAAAGCGTTAAGATAGAGATTTAATTGAAGGATGTGAGATTCATTTGGTTCATTAATAAATTTTAAACTGCTAGTTGATTTTACCTCTATTAAGAACTTTTTATTTTTTATTTTTACCAGGATTATATCATCAACTCTTCCAGATACTGTGAAGTTATCAATGTCCAATACGAAAGGAGTTTCTGTTTCAATTAATTCAACCTCTGGATTTTTTTCACTTTTAATAGAATCTGCAATGAACTGGTGGATCATTTTTCCAGCTTCAAAAACTTTTAATGTTTCTTTGTCAGTTTCTTTTGGAATTCTAAATGAATACCAATTTTTTCTTAAACAAGAACCAACTTCAGAAGGATAATACTTTCCAATGATTCTTATTTTCAATTCTCTTTTTAGGTAATTATCAATTAATTCGTTAAAATCTAGGTCTTCCATTTAATAGAAAAGAATTTAGGTATTTTTAAAGGTATTTACACTGCAGTTAATTATACTATGGTTAATATGCTTCTTGCATCTCTAGGCCTGATCCAACTAATTGAGCTTTTGGGATTTCTCTTGCTTCTCTAATTTTTCTTATTTCCTCTATTGCTCTTGTTAGAACTTTTAGATAAGGTATTCCTGTGGGTCTTGTTCTTGCAAAATAAACATAACCATTTGAGCCGTTGTTGCCATTAGAATTGGTGGAGATGCGCATTATAATGTTTGGTTTTTGACCATCTATTGCAAAATATCCTCTATTGACTTCTTTAACACCCATACTAGCTAGAATATTTGTGATAGTCTCAAGATCAATAGTTGTCCTACCACCCTTTATTTCACCGTCTTTTCCAAAACGAGTCTCTAAAACCCCCATATAAAAACCTCTTAGTTGAATATTTAAATAGTTTGCTCTTCTTGGATTTATAGTTTTGAGGATATATTTAGCTGTTAAAATTTGGAGCTGTAAATTAGAATTAGGGGAAAATAGATGGTTAGATTTGATTAGAATTTCTTCAATTCATTGAATAACTTCTTTTATTAGTTCTGGAAATTCTTCAGTCCCCATGTCTCCTAGAGTATAATGACCATGTCCTTTAAGTTCAATTACCTTCCCGCCTAATGCTTTGCTAAATATTCTTAAACTTTCTTTACCATCCTCTTCCTCGTCATCTGCTGTAAACATTATAATATCTTTTACCCTTGACTTAATCTTTTTATCTATATGATATTTATAAAATGCTTTTCTGAATTTATCATTCTTATCCGGAATTTTCCAAGGAGCTATAAGTATTAATTTGTTAATTTTTTGTTTTGCTTCTCCTAGCCATCTAACTAAAAATGCACATCCGCAACTATGCCCTATTAAAATTGTATTTTCTGTAACTTCATATTTTTCAAATTCTTTTTTGAACTTATTATAATCTGGTTCCCAAGGGTCTGGCATAAGTGGAGTTTCTACTTTAATCCCTTGTGAAGATACTTTATTTTTAGTCCAAGGAATCCAATGTTTATCATATGTCCTTGTTTCTGGATTCATCGCTTTCTCAACATTTGAAGGGCATCCATGAATAATGATGCAATTAGTTTGGGTATTATTTTGAATTTCTTTCAAAACTTCTGGTACTTCTCTAGTACCATCCTCTTCTGTGAAATGACCTTTATTTTCTTCTATAATAACTTTAGCGCCTAACTTTTCTCTAAACATCTTTTTATTATATTCTACTAATCCATATGGTTCATTACTTGACAAATATACTGTAAGATTATTTAATTTTTGTTTCACCTTATTAAGATCTATTGGAGTATTAGTCCAAGGGCTAGCTATTGCTTCAATTTCCTCATTTTCTAAATTAGTTAATCTAAACCAACCAGCAACAAATATCGCCCTTCCAATTTTACCATCATAATCTTCTTTTTCTAAGAACCTCATTATTGTTTGGCACCCAATACTATGCCCTATAAAATATGTATTCTCATCTAATTTACCAACAATTTTCTTTAAATGCGAAACCCAAGCATTAATTTCTGGTTCTGATGTATTTGGCATCTCTGGAACTATTACTTTAAATCCCTTTTTCTCTAACTCTTTTTTTAACCAAGGATACCAATTCATTTTAGGATTAAAATCCCAACCGTGAATGATAAACAATCTTTTTGCCATTATAATCTCCAGATTATAATTAGTAAAATAAAGGGTTTTAATAAAGTTTCTAGTATTCACCTACTGCTAACTTAACAGCCCATAAAATTTAGCTTTTTAAAAAGCTGCCGAGAATTGAGAAAATTCCACTTGCTTTATCTTCTTTTTTATTAGCCATATTTCGTAAATCATCTAATCTTTGTTGGAGGTCTTGATTTTGTTGGAGCAAAAGGTTTCTTATTTCTTCATTGCCAACTCTAGAGGCAATTTCATTTAGAGTTGCAATATTTGATTCAAGTTTAGAAGCACTTTCTCTTAGGATTTCAGCTTCTCTTTTTTCTTCCTCTGCTGCCAATCCAAGAAATGCTCTTAATTTGTATAAGAGTCCCTTTCCCTCTGTTGCTTCTTTAATTCTTTCATCTACATTAATTAAATCTTCTGCGCTTTCATCAACAACAATTTCCATATCTGCTGGAAGTTGATCTTTGAATCTAGCCATTGTGCTGACAATTTCTCCAAAATGGCCATGATGATCTTTCATTTTACACATGAATGATGCTTTTTCTTCCATTAAAACTCTTACATTATCAAGATTCATGCTTCTACATTCTTCAAATGCTTTTTGTATAAAATCACAAGCATTTTGACTTCTTTCTATGCAATTTTTATGATGAAATTCCCTTTCATTGCACATCATATTCATTTTTTCTAGCATCGTATTAGCTTGCTCTTCACAATGTTTGAACCTACTTTCAGGATTTATGGAAATATCTTTGTTCATGCAATCTGAAAGAAATTTATCTTTATCGCAAATTACACTCTCTGATTCACAGATTGTTTTTTTATTTTCCCACAATCCTCTACAATTATATTCTTGGATGCACATTGCATAATTTATTTCCTCATCACCAAATCTCTCTCTGCAACTTCTTTCTTTATCTTCTTCACATTTTCTCATAAATTCACTTTCATCACACTCTTTTCTGATTGTTTCGCATCTACTTCCAAAATTGCCCACATTTTCAGTCCAAGCCTTTTCACATTCCTCTCTCATATTAGGCTCATCTACTTTAACCATCTCTTTGCACTCTTCAATGATTTCATTTCTATCAGGAGGGCATTCTAATTTTCCAGGACCAGAATTAGACTCCATTATTTTTTCACAGTCACTTGAGTGCTCCTTGCAATTTTCAAATTCATGGGAAATTTTTGAACAAACTTCTTCCATATTTAAGCTTCTTTTATTAATTTCTTCAAAGACCTTATCTATCATTGTTTTTGTGTCTGGGCAATATTCCATAAAATCTTCTGGATGTAGATCATGCATAAATTCTCTAAAAATAAATCCAACAACCATCTCTTTTGGATTCATTTCTTCTGGAAATCCAATAGGGCCAATTTTCATTCCTGGCATGTCCATCTTTCCCATCATTCCAGGTTTGTTTTCTTGCCAAAATTTCATGCATTCTTCTTGATTGTCCATGCAATACTTTTCACATTCTTCTCTTGTTTTGCAACCACCTGGTCCTGAGAAATCTTTCATCATTTCCATAGGCATCATTTTCATCATTCCTTGCCCCATCATACCTTTCATTCCTTCCAAGTTTGCTTTTCCCATTCTCTCTTCAAATTCCTCAGAATCATGCTCAAACTCTTCTTCATTTTCGTCATCTGTATCATCTCTATCTTCGCATTCTCCATTCAAGCAGAATTCATCATCATCACAATCAGAATCACTTATGCATTCAGTTTCGTCATCTTCGTCGTCCTCATCATCATTTGGGTGATGCGCTAAGACAGAAGTTCCTATTACAGAAAAACTGATTAAAAATACAAAAATTAAAACTGTTAAAAAATTCAAATTTACCTCTTTTCTCATAAAACTTAATAGAAGGTTTAATTTAAATAGATTTCGGTTCAATTTTTTAAAAATTAAAACCGGAAAAATTATAAGCAGGAAAAATATTAAAAATATGAGATGGAAATGAACTTCTTAAACTTCAGAGTAGTAGATATAGATATAATATCTGGGATTTTATTTGTCGGAGGAATTTATCTAGTAACTACTGGATTTAATTTTGGATGGTTTTTGGTTCTTATAGCGTTTATAAAACAATTTAGTGGTAGATAATTATGACTGATGGAAAAAAAGAGAATATTTACAAAATTTTAATAAATTTGGTTAAGCTAATTATTGGCTTATGGTTAATTTACTATGGAATAAAGAATAAAGATAGTTCTATTATTGCGGCTGGTTCTTATCTAATAAGCACAATGAGACATGAAGTATCTTCTTTAATACAGTTTATTAAATAATATTAACTAAAGTAGGAATATTAATTAAAACTTGGGTTCTCAATTAATTGCCTTGTCATTCTTCTTATTCCTGATTCACTAAGCCAAGGAAATAACAAGTGTAGTCCTTCATGTATTAGTGTTTCATTTTCTTCTTTGCCTTGCAAGGTTTCCAAGATTTCTATTCTGTTCTGATACGGGAAAGCTCTTCCAAGAACTCTCCATCCATAGCCATAACCTAAAACACCCTGACTTACCTTTTTGATGTCTGCATTTCTCAATACATCTTCTAAATCAAATTTTCCATAACCTTGATTTTTATACTGAGGAGTTTTTTCTCTATAGATTTTATCTAAAAATTCTCTAATACCCTCTCTTACAGATCTTTCCAGATCTTTAAACAAGAGTTCTTCCTCTAAATTTAATCTTCTCTTATTTTGATACTCTGTAAACATCATAGTGCTTCAATATTCTAATCATTTAAAATTATAAAAATCTTTCTATATGGAAAATAAACAAAGATTTATAAATTATTAAAAAAGAAAAATTCGAGATGAAACATTCATTAAAGATTACAATTCTGTTGGTGATTTTATTTTTTGTTGCACAGATATTGGGGTTGTATATTGTAAATGGATATACTGAGGTCAAGCAAGTTATTGTTGGAAATGTTACTTATGAGGAAAAGGTTTGGGAGCCATTGCCTTATAATGTTGAAAGGCCTGAGTTTGAAGAGAAGACAAGTTATATTCCCTTGTTTATAATAATTCTAGTTTCAACATTGATTTTAATAGTAATAATAAAACTAGGATTTGCTAGATTATGGAAATTATGGTTTTTCTTGTCTGTGTTTTTTTGTTTGATGGTAGCTTTTGCTGTTTTTGTTCCTCAATTTGTAGCTTTGATCTTGGCTTTGATTTTTGCTTTGCTTAAGATTTTGAAAAGAAATGTTTTAATTCATAATTTTACTGAGCTGTTTATTTATGGAGGGTTAGCTGCTGTTTTTGTTCCAATTCTAAATATTCTCTCAATTTCAATTTTATTGATTTTAATCTCTATTTATGATGTAATTGCTGTGTGGAAGACTAAGCATATGGTTAAATTAGCAAAGTTTCAGGCTAAGGTAAAATTGTTTGCTGGGATTTTGATTCCGTATGGAAATAAAACAGCTATCTTGGGAGGAGGAGATATTGGATTTCCATTGATGTTTTCTAGTGTTGTGCTGCAAAGTTTTGGGGCTAAGGCTTATATAATTCCAATATTTGTTTCACTTGCTTTGTTGTTTTTGTTGATAAAGGGGGAGAAAAATAAATTTTATCCTGCAATGCCTGTCTTGACAATAGGCTGTTTTCTTGGATTTCTTGTGACTTACTTCATTTAACTAAAAGAAATCAATTGAAGCAATAGAAAAAAAGGAAATAGAATAAATAAAAAATTAACTTGCTATTACCTCATAAACTTCAAAATCTTTTCCTTGGCAATAGCACTCAACACACTCAGGAACTCTTTCATTTTCGAGAGTGAAAACAGCACCACATTTTTCGCATTTAGCCTCAAACATTTTTTCAAAACCCCCCACAGTTTAGATTGATCTTGAAATCTGAAATAAAACTATACACTAAATATAGTATATATTTCATTCGATTTTTGAAGTTGAGGTTATATTTAAACCTATCGTTTTTTTTGTGGCTTGTGACTTTTGGTTGAGTATTGAAATCTTTGAAAATTTTGATTTTTAATTGGCAAAACTTGTTTTTTTAAATTTGAAATAATAACAAGATTATTAGGTAAAATATATTTTTTAGTTATCAGATAGATTTATATACTAGTTAATACCATCAAGGATTAATAAAAACTAATTGTCAAATAGCAAATTAAGAAATAAAAAAACGAGGTGATTTCATGAAAAATCGTGGTCAAGCAGCTATGGAATTTATGATGACCTATGGCTGGGCTCTTCTTGTTGTTTTAATTGCAATTGGTGCTTTAGCTTTCTTCGGTGTTTTGAATCCTAGTGGATTTCTACCTAATACTTGTACGTTAGCTCCAGGTTTTAGCTGTTCAGATTTTAAAGTTAGTGCTGCAACCGGGTATTCAATTATATTACAAAATGGTATAGGAGAAGATATTATTGCTGGATCTAGCCTTAAAATTGATGAAGGAGGAACTAGCACAACGTGTGACGTTACTATGCCCAATGCAGGTATTTGGGCTGATGGCGCATCATTTACATTTTCAGCTGTAGCCCCAGCGGGTTGCACTTTGACAGCTGGGTCGAAATTTAAGGCAGATTTAATTTTAACTTACACCCCAAGTGGAGGAATAGCTCATTCAAAAGTAGGTCAACTTGTTTCCGGTGTTGAAGCCTAATTTCTTATTTTTTCTTAATTTGTTTTATATAATTAAATAATCTAGAGGGAAATATGAAATCTCAAGCTGCAATGGAATTTATATTAACTTATGGGTGGGCAATTTTAGTAGTCCTAATTGCAATTGGGGCATTATCCTTTTTCGGAGTTTTAAAACCACAAGGATTACTTCCAGCAACTTGTGAATTAGGGCCTGGTTTTGCTTGTAAAGATTTTGCAATTTATAATACCACAAATAATATCTCTATGAAATTAATTAACGGATTTGGAAAAAATTTTGAGGTGTTTGTAATTTATGTTAATAAAGAATCTTTAACTAGCTCTGAGATTTGTGGTGGTTATGTAGGCTTGATAGCTGATCCTTTTTTTGATCTTACACCAGTTAATCAGATATTTAAGAACGGAGAAGTGAAGCCTATTTACAGCTTATATCCAGGCGGAAGTCCTAAAGAAGGACTAAGATGCAAAAATAATAATAATTGCTGCGGAGATACTAATTGGGACCATTTAAATTTATGTCCATCCTTTACTAGTGGTGCTGTTTGCAGCCAAGCTCTACCTCCAAAAGGTTCAAGATTTAATGAAGATCTAATGATTTTATATAAAGAAGTGGGATCAACTATAATACATTCAAGAAAAGGAAAACTAGCTGGAATGGTTGAGTAATTCTGTCTAATGCTAAAAAGACAATGAAAAATCTAAAAATAAAAATCTCTAAAAATTTTTTCTCCAATCTAAAAGGTCTCATGTTTTCAAAATCTCTTAGAATGAATGAGGCTTTACTTATAAAAATAAGCTCAACTTCAAATTCAAGAATCTCTTCTTCAATTCACACATTATTTGTATTTTTTTCAATTGATGTGGCATGGTTAGATGAAAATTTTAAAGTTCTTGACATTAAAACAAACATAAAGCCGTTTACTCCTTTAATAATTCCAAAAAAACCAGCAAGATATATTTTAGAAGCAAATTCAAATACTTTTAAAGATATAAAAATAAATCAAAAAATAAATCAAAAACTACCACTAACTTTAAAAACATCTTAATCATGTTAAATTATATGGGGATAATAGAGGTAAAAGGAGTTTCAAAATCTTTTGGATACAATTTAATATTAGACAATGTCTTTCTTTCTGTGCCTGAAAATAAGATATTTGGCATTATAGGTGTTAATGGATCTGGCAAGACAACTTTGCTTAGATTATTAGTTGGATTTTACAAGCCTGATAGTGGGCAAATTCTTTATAAAAATCAAGACATAAGAAAGGTGATGAAAGATGTTAAAAGGGATTTTGGATTTACAACTCAGGAATCTAGTTTTTATCCTAAGTTGACTGTTGAGGAGAATATTAGATATTTTGGAAGCTTGTATGGATTATCAAGAGTTGATATTGATAAGAACATTGAGAGAGTAATTCCTTTGGTAGAGCTGCAAAATGATAGGAAGACTATTGCTGAGAATTTATCTGGGGGAATGCAGAGAAGATTGGATATGGCTTGCAGCTTGATTCACATACCTAAGGTTTTGATTTTGGATGAGCCTACAGAGGATTTAGATCCTTTGTTGAGGCATGATATTATTAGATTGATCAGAAGAATAAATTTACTTAATACAACAGTAATTATAACGTCTCATATTTTAGATGATGTTGAACATCTATGTGATGAAGTTGCTATTCTGCATAATAAAAAAGTAATAAAGGTTGGGACTGTTGAAGAATTAAGGGAGATTTATCATAAGAAAGAGGAGATTCATTTAGAAACTTTATCTGGGAATTACGATGAAATTGTTAGAAGGCTAAAGATAGAGCAGTTTTTAATTGTGGAGAGCAAGTTGATTATTTATACTGATGAGGCTGAGAAGATTTTGAGGGAAATTTTGGATGTTATTGAGAAAACTAGAGATAAGATATTGTATGTTGATATGAAGAAGCCAAGTTTGGTGGAGGTTTTTGAGAGATTAACTGGGAAAACTGGAAAATGGCAAGCAAATTATTAGCGTTGATTAAAAAGAATTTTAAATTGTTGTTAAGAACTAAGAGTTCTGCTTTAATAGTTATACTTGGGCCATTGCTATTGATACTTTTAGTGAGCATTGCTTTTAACACTGCTAATATTTATGGCATTAGAATTGGGGCTTATTCTGATTCTTATAGCCCTTTAACAGAGAGCATCTTAAAAGAACTGGAGAAGGAACAATTTTCTGTCATTAAAACAGAGTCACAAGAGAGTTGCATTAATTCAATAAGAAATGGGATTTTTCATGTTTGTGCAATTTTTCCTCCTGGAATGAACATCCAGGATGGAGGGGAAATATTATTTTATGTTGATAATACGAGAACGAATTTAGTTTATTTAGTTTTAGACAGGATATCTCAAGAAGTTGGAGCTAAGTCTAAAGAATTGAGCGCCCAATTAGCTAAATCAATAGTTGATGTTTTAGATTTTACAAGCAAAGAATTAAATGATAAAAAGCAATTAGTTAAAGGAATTACAGATTCATCGTCTCAATCTGAGAGTATTTTAAATAAAATTTCTCAGGAGTTATCTTCTGTAGATTTGAGTTTTAATATTGCAAATCTCGGCTTTGGTTCTCTGGAGTCTGAGATTGCTAATCAAGAGAGGGATGTAAATAGGACTTTAACTGGATTGAGGAGTGCTTTGACTAATTTGAGATCGAATGTTGAAAGTTTAGGTGATAGGTTGCTAAAATTGAATGAGATAAGAGAGAGATCTATTGGTGATATAACTTCTTTGGCACAAAATACAATTGCAACTTTAAGTTTTATTAATTCATTGCAGACTTCAATAGATGAGATTGTGAAAGACATTGAGAATGTAAAAGTGACTAGTGTTCAGAAGATTATTAGTCCAATAAATACAAGGATTGAGCCTATTGCAACGCAGGCTGAGCATTTAAATTATTTATTTCCAACACTACTTGCTTTGATTGTAATGTTTGTTAGTATTTTATTAGCTTCTACCTTAGAGGTAAGGGAGAAAAGTGCAAGGGTTTATTTTAAGAACTTTATAACACCCACTTCAGATTTTACTTTTTTGCTTGGAAACTTTTTAACAAATATCTTTATAGTTATATTGCAATTGTTAGTCTTATTAGGAGTTGCTTCATTTTATTTTAAGGATTTAATTAAAATTTTACCTTTATTGTCCCTGGTTTTGCTTTTGATTACATCAATATTTATTCTTCTTGGAATGACAATTGGGAACATATTTAAATCTGAAGAAACTTCAACTTTAGCTGCAATTTCAATTGGGTTTATCTTGCTTTTCTTTTCCTCAACTATACTGCCTATTGAGACACTACCAAATCTAATTGAGAAGATTGCATCTTATAATCCGTTGTATATTTCTGAGCGTGTAATCAATAGCATATTACTTTTCCAATCAACATTGCAGTCTGTCTTGCCACAACTCACAATTTTAGTTGCTTATTTCTTAGCTTTATCAATAATTGCAATATTTACAAAGAAAGCTACAAAAGGATATTAATTTTTTTTCAGGGAAATATAATGTTCTTGCTTATATTTGCACTCAAAAAACAAAGGATTTTCATAACACTGTTTCAGAAGTAAGAGAGTTATTTCAAGAGGAGATTATTCATTATGAGTTTCTATCTAGTGTAGTAGAATATAAATATACTTATGCACCAGACTGTTTGTTTATTTAAAATAAAAAATGATATTGAGAATTAAAAAGCAGTGAAAATGTTAGAGGTTATTTGAGATTTTTAATTCTGCTGAATAAATATTCTTCTTTTAAAATCAGCAATTAGCAGGTTTTATTTTAGCTTCAATTAGGTAATCAGACATCTTCCTTATGCCGCTAAAGTCAGTTGCATTATTATTTGGTATTAAAATATGTCTGTTTATTCCTGCATTATAAAATGGAATGCAACTGCTTAAGTCAAAAAAGTCATCACTTCCTTTTGGGACAGTTAAACAACCATTTTCATTTAGTTGATATATACAAGCATCGGCAGTAGTACTATTTATCTTACAAGTCACTCTAGCATTTACTTCCTGAATTTCAAATTTCTCATAAAACAAATTTTGAGGTGGGAATACAAAAGTAATATCTATACTACTATTACCAAAGAAGGTTGGTATTGCTATTTCTGTATTAACAGTTTCAAAATCGCACTTCCTAAGATCTTTAAGTGCATTTAAAATCTCTTTTAAAACCTTTACAATGTCACAATTAGAACAAAAATCAGTTGCTCCTATAACACCAAAAGACAAAACTAAAATCGCTATAATTCCAATGATAAATATTTTTTTCAATTTTACTCCTGGCCTTAGTTGCAGTCAAAGCTTTAAATAAATTATTGTGGTGAAAGATATATTTTTATTTCGTTCTAGTGAGTTGTGAAAATAGAAGGCTTTTTAAATTGTTTTTTCTTGGTTTTTAAAATGAGCATTGAAATTTGTACTGTTGGCGGTTTTTCAGACGTTGGTAGGAATATGAGCGCTGTTAGGTTTAATAATTCTGTTGTGATTCTTGATATGGGAATTCAGGTTCAGAAGATTGTTGATTTTGAAGAAGAGGGTTTTTCTAGGAAAGAAATGTCCACAGAGCATTTGATGAAGTTAGGAGCCATACCTGATGACAATTCGATTTTTGATTGGAGAAAAGACGTTAAGGCCATTGTTTTAAGCCATGCGCATATTGATCATTGTGCTTCTGTCCAGTATCTAGCTCCTCATTATAATGCTCCTGTTGTTGGAACTCCTTTTACTATAGAATTTTTGAGAAGGATGATGAATGATGATGAAATACAGATTCATAATAAGCTAAAAGTATTAAATGCTGGATCTAAATTGCAGGTTGATGATATTGAGATTGAATTTGTAAATATAACTCATTCTACTCCGCAAACTGTTCTGATAGTTTTGCATACTAAGGATGGAAGTGTTGTTTATGCCAATGATTTTAAATTTGATAATCATCCTGTAATTGGAAAGAAGCCGAATTATGAAAAGATAAAAGAGATTGGAAAAAATAATGTTAAGGCCTTGATTGTTGAATCTTTGTATTCTAACTTGTATAGAAAAACTCCTAGTGAGAAAGTTGCAAGGGAAATGCTGAAAGATGTAATGCTTGGCACTGAAAATAAAAATAATTCTATGATTGTGAGTTGTTTTGCTTCTCATATTGCAAGATTGAGGTCTATTATTGACATTGGAAGGAAATTAAATAGAAAAATTGTTTTTTGCGGAAGAAGCTTGCTCAAATATTGCCAGGCTGCTGAGAAAATTGGATTGGTTAATTTTTCAAGAGAGGTTGAAATTGTCGGTTATGGCTCAAAGATTAAAAAGAAATTAAGTAGGATTGAG
>CAZCNK010000013.1:0-15062 GCA_964500345.1 Candidatus Woesearchaeota archaeon
TTTTTCACATCATAAATTGCGCTGATTGATTGACAATAGAAGCGCAATTTAGGATATACACAATTGCGTACAAATTAAAATAATAAACGCAATTGTCTATACTCACAAAAATGGCACAAGAAGATTTAGAACAAAGAATGAAGCAATGGTCAGTGTTTACAGGAAGATATTTGGAAATGACTCAATAAGTGTTTTAGCAAGTGATCCAGTGTATCCAGACAGAAAGCTGTATCTTATTAGAATAGGTGGTAGGAGTTTTCCTATCCCTGTTCAATACAAAAATTATTTAAAAGAAGAAAAAGATGAAAAAGTAGTGGAAATTCAAAAAGCACGAGGAATGAGGGACTTTTTATTTGAGGACAAGATTTTAAGAGAAGATATAATATCTACTTTAAAGAAAATATTCAAGCTTTATGGCTATATAGAAATAGAAACCCCAATAATCGAGAGATTTGAAACTCTAGCATCAAAATACAATGTTGGAACTGAAATATTGAAAGAGGTTTTCAAATTAAAAGATCAAGGTGGAAGAGATTTGGCATTAAGATTTGATCTTACAGTTCCATTGGCAAGAGTTATCTCTGAAAATCCAAACATTAAATTGCCTTTTAAGAGGTTTCAAATTGGAGAAGTTTTTAGGGATGGCCCAATTAAACTAGGTAGATACAGAAGTTTCATTCAATGCGATGTTGATATTATTGGAAATAAATCTGTTTTAGCTGATGTTGAAATCTTAAAAATAGCACTAGACTCTTTCAAAGAATTAAAAATTGATGTTGAAATTAAGATTAATAACATAAAAATATTAGATAGTATTATTGAATATTGCAATATCCCAATAGAAAAATCTCAAGATGTTATTCTATCAATAGACAAGGTTTACAAACTAGGTATTGAATATGTTAAAAAAGAATTATCTGAAAAGGGAATTTCAAAAGATTCAATTGATAAGTTGTTAAAAATAATTTCTTCAAAAGGAAATAATCAAAGATTAATTAAAGAAATTGAAAAATTTTCTCCTGATTCTTTAAAAGAAATAAAGGAAGTTTTATCATATCTTCCAAAATTAAAATTTGATATCTCTTTAGCTCGTGGCTTGTCTTATTACACTGGAAATATTTTTGAGGTTTATGCAAAAAAATCTAACATTACCAGCTCTCTTGCCGGTGGTGGCAGGTATGATAAATTGCTTTATAATTTAACAGGGAGAGATCTGCCATCTGTAGGAATATCTTTTGGATTAGACGTTATTGTTGATTTGTTAAAAGAGAGAAAAATAAAATTAGAAAAGACAGAAACAAAAATCTTCATAATTCCAATAAAAACAATAAAACAATCTTTGGAAATTGCCTCTCAGCTCAGAGAGCAAGGAATTAACACAGATATTGATCTGGCAGATAAGGGAATTTCAAAAAATCTCGACTATTGCAATAAATTAGAAATACCCTACGTTATCTTTGTTGGAGAGGATGAATTAAAAAAGAAAAAATTAAAATTAAGAGACATGAAAACTGGTAAAGAAAATTTACTAACACTAAATCAAACCATCAAGAAATTAAAAAAATAAAAATCTATCTTCTTCTCATCTTTACAATAAAAAAATAAATCAAAGCTCCAATAATAAATGTAAAGATAATAACCAAGATCCAGGCAATCTTGTCTGTATCATGTTTAAAATCTTTTGTCAAGCAATCCACAATCATCCAGATCCAAAATATTATAGCTAATATAGGAATAACTATCATAAAAATAAACATCAGCATAATCACGCTAGACCCCATTCCAATAAGCCAATTTAACATTTTCTTTCTTTTAGTTTTTTCTTTTATTTTTTAAGTCTTAGTCTTATTCTAAGTTCATTAGTATATTATTCGCCCAAAGTTATTAATATTTCCCCAAATGGAATATCTTGTTTTAAATCTATCTTTTGCTTTGAATCCAAATACAATAAGGGAATTAAAGTTAAAATTTTATCTTCTTTTCTGTCAGATCCAACTAGCTCTTCAAATGTTAATCTTTGCTTCATTGAAAACATATTCACAATTTTCTCATAAACATCTTTTATTAACTTGGTTATATCAATTTTCTTCTCAGGCAATTCTGCTTTTCTAATTTCAATCTCATCTAGCATCTTCCTCATCTTTCTTCTTTCATCAACATCAAGAGCCTTCTCAAGTGCACTCATTAAATCATTCAGAGTAATTTGTTTTTTCCTAGGCTGAGGAGTTTTAATTAATAAGTGAGGAATATCAACTTGCTGTTGAACCTGATCTTCATTGTCCAAAATGCTTTCATCTTGTGGAAACAATTGGCTATCAAATGCAGCAATATATTCTGTTAATAACTTCTCAGATTTTATTTTTAAAAGAATAGCAGATGCAAGCAAAACTTTCCCAGATATAAAGAAATTATGATCATGTAGCTTTTGTATTGTCTCAACATACTTTTTAGCTAGTAAACTAATGTCAATATTCCAAGGATCAAGTTGCTCTGTTTTCACTAATTCATATATAATGGTCTGCCAAGTTACCTCATCCTTCTGCAACAGCATATTATAAATTTGGTCTTGCATTTTTAAGGTAAATGAAAATACATAATATCTTCATATTTTATTCCGAATCTTCTTTCAAACTCCCTTTCAACTTTCTCCATAATTAACTGGGAAAGATAATCAGAATGTGAATCTGCAACTACTTTAATAGAAGCAATCATAGCTCTTAGCACGTCTAACCTAATCTCTCCACTTCTAAGACCAGCATATATAACATCATCATTATTAGCGTATAATCTTCTCATAGATGTAACAATATCATATGAACTAAAAGCCCTCTCAAGCAAGCCATTTGTCAATCCTTTTCTCTCTAAAATCAAGTCATCTTCCCACCAACACTCTCCCTTTAACAATCTTTCCAAACCCTGGAATTTTGGTTTTTCAGGAATTCTAACTACAACTTCGCTTCTCGTGCCTAGTTTTTTCATATAATAATAAAGATTATAGCAGTTTTTAAGCCTTACTTTTGTTTCATAAAATCGAAAGCAAGAGAAAACATGAGAAAGCAAGAGAAACGTGAGACTATTACAGAGTAACTACAAAACCGAAAGCTTTATAAATAAGTTCATGTCTATAAAACTATCACCTCTTTTTCCCCAGGAAGATGCTCTTCGGAGTATCTTCCCAGGGTTTAATAATACATTGACCGATACTCTAAAAATATAGGTAACAATACCTAACTTAAAGAGACTTTAGAAAATAATATTATACTTAACTTATTTTATTTTTAAATATTAAAAAATAGAGTGCAATCTATATAAAGTAGTCTTACTTGTCTTCAGATATGAAACTTAAAATTCAGATAGAACAAGACGAGGATGGAAATTATGTTGCTGAGTGCCCAACACTTCCGGGATGTATCTCGCAAGGAAAATCTAGAGCAGAAGCTATTGAAAATATAAAGGATGCAATTCGAGGTTATCTAGAGAGTTTGAAAAAGCACAACGAGCCCATACCTCCCTCCATATATGAAGAAGTGGTAGAAATTTATGCCTAAACTTCCTATTATTTCAGGTAAAGAAGTTATAAAAGCACTTCATAAACTAGGTTATGAGCTTGATCATCAAACTGGTAGCCATATTATCTTGAGACAAAGAACTGAACCATTCCGAAGAATAACACAGTTCCAAATCACAAAGAAATTGCTAAAGGTACTCTGAGAGCTATAATTAGAGAGGTTGATTTAACACGCGAAGAGTTTTTGGAATTATTATAAATATTTTTTAATATCTATCTACATAACTTTATCATAATTTTTTTCACTTCTTCTTCAATTTATTAACAACAATATCAGAAGAATAAAAATTTTGGGCTATTTGTTGAACCTTTTTTAAATCTGCTGTTGAAGATAAGTGAACAGGAATATTTACAGGTGTTAATTCTTTATCAGGCTCAGCTGCCTTAAAGTTTTCATTTTTCCCCATTGAAATTCTTTGAAGGTCAAGCTCTGGATCTGATTGCTCAACCTTTACATTTTCGGACTTTCTAAGAATATCAACATACTCCTCTTTAGACTTTCCAGGCATTGTCAATTTAAGAAGAATATCTTCCTCAGCTTTTTCCTCTTTTTTTTGTTCTACCTCATCCACAATCTTCCACCTCTTTATTGAAAATATAAACTTAAGGTAATTTTCTCAAACTTTTATAATATATAATCTTTTCTATTTTGTATTTTGCTATTTTCTCTTCATTTCCACATAATGGCACTTCCCGCAATAAAATCTGTCTTTATGATCTGCTAAAAAAATTCCAGCACCGCATTTAGGGCAGCTTGGCTTTCTCTCAATAGTATTTCCTTTAACAACATATTTTTTCCATTTCTGGCTTGGTCTTTTATTCTTTGGTTTCTTCTTGGCCATTTTTAAGTCATAATTAAGTCATAATTAAATCATAGTCTTTTATTTTAATAAATCTTATTTAGCACCAGCTTTCTTCTCTTCTTTTTGGGCTTGAGCTTGTGTTTCTGCAGCAGCCTTTTTCTTCTTAATCTTCTTATTTATAATCTCATATTTATTAAAGTTCTCTACACTATCGTAAACATTTACAGTCACTAAAGCATTTCCTGCACCAAAATTCTGCCTTATGTGCTTCACAGCTACAAGATTTTGATCCCTTTTTAAAAAATCTGATACAGCCTTTAAAACCTGCTCTTTTTTAGGAGTTGCCTGTTTATTAAAATCACAGATTATCTTATATTCTTTTCTTGACAGCAATTTATTATCCTTTTCATCTAGAATTTTTAATTCCATTTTCCAGCCATTTTTAATTTTTCTCTAAATTTTATTTAACCTTAATAGCATACTCTCCTTTAGCATTAAGCCCAATCTTCTTTGCGATCTCAGATTTGTTAGGATCAATAACATAAATCCTTCCCTTCCAATTATCAGCAAATTGATTCCCATTGCATAAAGGACAAACATTGCCCTCAACAAATACCTTGCACTTCTTGCAAACCTTCTTCATTTTTTCTTCTCTTTTACTTCTTTCTCAATTTTGTCCAATTTCTCTTTTTTCTTTAAATCCTGTTCCATCCATTCTAATTTTCCTAATCCAAATTGTCTCATTGTTAATCCAATCTTAGGATTATTCATATCCTTATAGCTTATAGCAATTACCCTAGCCCTGCAAATATCTCCAGCTTTCAAGCTTCTTTTGCTTTCTTTCCCAGTCAATACATTGCTTTTAGAATAGCTCACATAATCATCCATTGCTTGAGAAATATGAACCATCCCATCGCAAGGACCAATATCCAAAAAAGCACCAAAATCACTAATCTCATTGACCCTTCCTGTAACTAACTCTTGCATCTCAGGCTTATAGACTAATAGTGTAAATCTTGTGTCATAATAAGCAGCTCCATCACCTGGTATAATAACTCCCTCCCCAATATTCATAACACCAGTAACTCCTATAACAAATCCAAGTTCTTTGCTTATAAAATTCTCAAATTGCTTGTTTAGCTGGTTAATAATTGAATTCTTAGTATCCTCACTAAACAGATTTGGTGGCACTCTTACATGGCTTCTTACTTCAACTTCATAAAACATTTTAGAATCTTTCTCCCATTTTCATACTAGCATAAGATACCTCTTTTGCCTTATTGTAATGACCGGAATTTTCCTATTTTTAAGCTTTTCTTTTAAAGCTCTATCCTGAGTAGCAACAATAGAATCTTTGAATTTTAATAGTGTATTATCCACACTCTCACTTCCCTCACTCTCTAAAATCTCAATGCCATTTTTCTTAATCACATCCATAGCCAATCTCCAATTCTTTTTTCCATTAAGCTCATCTAATGTTTTTGTCAGTACAGAAATCTTAAATTTCGAGTTAATAATTCTTTTTAGCTCTTCCACCATATCAATTTTATACTCCAAACAGCTAAGCAAAAAGCTAGTGTCTAAGACTATCTTTTCCATGATCTAAAAATAGACAGAAAGGTTTATATACTGATGTTACTGCTAAAGAGTTAATAAATTAAATAACAACACACTCAAAATTAAAACAAAAAATCTATAAATTGGTGTCATATAAAGGATAAAAAATGCAAACGTCTTTAAAGATAACATTTCTTGTTTTTGCAGTTTTTTTAATTAGTTTATCAACAGGTTCATTCAGTAATGTTTATATCAGTACAAAATACCAAATCTTAGATGATACTAACAATATAGAAAATCTTGATTCTTTAGATTCAAAAAAAGGCTATTTTTTTGTAGAAATAGAAATTCCTGTATCTCAAGAAACATTTGAGTTGATAAAAGAAAATGTTGATGGTGTTGAATATTTCGTTGATTCAATGTACATTGTAAAGGCTGGTAAAGACCAGTTAAAAAATCTAAAAGATAAAAACGTTGTAAAAAGAATTTGGCATTATGCATCAGAAAGTAATATTGAGGCTTTTGGAATTAAAGATAATTTGGAATTGGCAAATAAAAAGTATAATATAATCTTATTTGATTCTGCTGATGCAGAAGCTATAGAGAAGATATCTAATTACGCAACTATTGAGAAATTTGATGGAAATTATGTTAAAGTAAGCAATTTAAAAGATTTAGATAGTTTAAAGAAAATTGCAGAAATTGAAGGCGTTGAACTCGTTGAGAGAAATATTGAAGATAAGATTGCTCCTTTAAATGATATTGCTAATCAGATAGTTGGTGCAGAGGAAATTAGAAATAGAATAAACTTATTTGGTGAAGGGCAAATCATAGCATTAACTGACACTGGCTTAGATACAGGTGTTAATGATCAAACCATGCATGATGATTTTGAGGGCAGAATTTTGAATATAACAGATATCGCATCTTGCATTGCAATTGGGTGTAGTACTTCTCCTGATGATAGAGAAGGTCATGGAACTCATGTTGCTGGAATTTTGCTTGGCAATGGAAATAAATCTGGCTCAAATACGGGAACTCATGATTATAATGGATTTTACGCTGGTGCTGCTCCAGAATCTAATTTAATCTTCCAAGCAGTAGGAAATGACAATGGCACTGGCTTTAATGTTCCCTTTCCGCTAGATACAAATGTTTTTGGTCCAGCATTTTCTCAAGGTGCAAGAATACATTCTAATAGCTGGGGTTTTTTAGGAGCTAATGGAAATTATACCTCAGTAAGCCAAGCTGTTGATAAATTCATGCGCCAGAATCAAGATTATTTGATTGTATTCTCAGCTGGAAATCTCGGGCCTAATTTAAATACTATAACACCACCAGGAACAGCCAAGAATATAATAACTGTTGCTGCAAGTGAAAACTACAGGCCAGATCAAGGCCCAGGTTCAGACAATCCAGATGAGATATGGCAATTTGGCAGTCGTGGCCCAACTACTGATGGAAGAATAAAACCAGACTTATCAGCCCCAGGTGTTATTATTATCTCAACAAAAAGCTCTGTAAATCCAAAAAGTTGTTTCTTTAGTGATTCCCAAACAGGCCCTAGTTATTCTTATTGCAGTGGAACATCTATGGCTTCTCCTAGGGTTTCTGGATTATCATCTTTAGTAAGAGAATTTTATGTTAAGAACAAAGGAACTCAGCCAAGTTCTGCACTTGTAAAAGCTACTTTAATCAATGGAGCCCAAGACATGGGATTTGGTATAACAAGCAATGAAACTGGCTGGGGCAGGGTAAATATAACAAAAGCAATTCCAGAAAACAAAGGATTTTATTTCCAAGACAATAGAACAGGATTAATAACTGGAAGAAACAGCACTTTTGATATTATTGCAGCTCCAGGAAAAATTGAAGCAACTCTTGTCTACACAGACAGGGAAAGCTCTTTAACAGCTACAAAAAATCTTGTTAACAACCTGAATTTAATTGTAACTGATCCTCTTGGAAAAATTTATAATGGAAATGATTTTGCTCAGCCATTTAATGACACAACAGACTCAACCAACAACGTGGAAAGAATTTTAATCCAAAACAACATTGCTGGAAGATATCAATTCACAATACAAGGTGTTAATATTCCATTTGGTCCACAATCTTTTGCAATCGTGGTTACCTATGACAAGTACCAACCTCCAAAAAAGAACAATCTAATCACCACAAATATAATTGGGAATAGAACAAGATAAGAGTAAACGTTATCTTTCTAACATCCACCGAATTTAGAAATATCTAAATAAATTTGTAATCTTTCAAGTAGATGACATTTCATATCATATAAAAATAAACTAGTTAATGTTGTTAAATGATATAAAGTATTTAAAGCCATATATCTGCCAGATCTTTCTTTAATATTAAGCTCTCTTTCCATATCCCCACAAGTCATAGCTAGACTAAAAGGACCTATAAGCGGACCCCAATCCAAAGTCTTAATAATTCTATTCTCTAGACTACTCTCACTTTCAACCATACTAAAAATAATTATCTTAAGTATTTAAATACTTTTCCCAAGATATTTATTAACTATAAGGAAACAAAAATTAGAACATTACATTAATGGTAATGGGTGATAAGAAATAAATAATACTTCTATATTGAAAATTTTGAAAATACGTAATCTCTAACAACGCTGAATTCAGGCAAATCTGCTAATACAAAGGGTTTTAATTCTGGTTTCCAGATATTCTGAAGGTTATTTATTTTTTTAAGCAAAATATTTTTATCATATCTTAGATTAAAAATCTCTAATTTTTCTTTAATTAATTTTTCATCTAAATTGCCTATTCTCAATAAAAAGAATAAATCAAATAAGTCTCTTGCCTTTTCTCTCATCAGAAGAGAATGCACTTTTTCAGATATTATTTCCTCTAGTTTAAGAATTCTTAAGGAGAAAGGTGGTATATCAATATACTCTGGAACATAATTCTTAACATCAAATCCTCTTAATATCTTATTTTTAAAATTAATATCTATCCTTAGCGAGTTGGATTTTGTTAGAATGCCTTTGCAAATTAATTTTATCAAAAAAGAATCCTTTGTTTTTTTTGTTGACTTGAGTTCTAAAAATTCAGATTTTTTTGCAACATCTTTCACTAAATCCTCTATGTAAGCTAAATCTAAATCTTCAAGCAGAGAAAAATCCAAATCCTCTGAAAATCTTGGGAGGTTATATATCTTATAAAGAGCAGTGCCTCCTTTAAAAATAAGCTTGTTTGTTTTTTTGAATAAATTAAAAAGAAAAACCTCTTGAAAATAATTCTTTTCAATATACTCTTTATTGAAAAGCCCTTTCTTTTTTCCTATTTCCAAAAGCATATCTTTTGAAATCATTTTAGATTTTAAATTATTTTATATTTATTATGTTGCATTATTATGTTACATTTTCAATTATATTCCATTTATTATTTTTTTTACCAGATTTTTTTATTAAGGGATCAAGAGGGATGTATTTATAGTTTATAAAATTCTTCAAATTTTCATAAACTTCATAATTATTTTTTTCCATTAAATATCCAATTCTTTTAATAATGCTGCTTTTTTTGATTTTTTTTAGATATTCAATCATTTTATGCTCATCAATTTTTTCAAAAGCCTCTTCAATAATATGAATTGGCACAATGGAAATAGAGTCTATAATGGCCTTCTCTGGTTCTGCTATCAAAATTTCAAAATCATCATACTTTTCTTTCCTAAAACCAAAAAAATAATTTGTATGATTATAATTTATTATTGTATCGATTATTATATTGTCAAACCTTATTTTTATGGAATTCGAATTCCTTAGTGTTGCGCAGAAGATTTCTTTTGGGATTTGAGTTATCAGTTTATGGTAAGACAAAGCAGATACGCATGAAACATAACTTGGCCTGAGTATAAAAGTGCTGAGCAAAAAAGGATCTTTATGCAGAGTGTAAACATTCCTTTTGATTCTTAAAATTTTATTATTGAGGATCATTCTCCTAAGAAATTTTTTAGCATATATCCTGTTATTTATAACTTGGTTTATGTCAGATAGAGAAAATACTGGCAGATCATGGAATTTGCTTAAAATCTCAGTTTCGTACATAAAAGTGGAGTGTTCTTCATATTTTTAAACTTTTCTATTATCTAAGTATATTAAAATATATACCTACTAGTATAAAAAGTATAAAAGGTTAAATCTTGGAAATCGGTTTAAAGCCTAAATTTATAGACAAAATATCTAACTAAACCCGGGGAGTAATCCAAAAGATTGCACAGAAGGGCAAATGGTAAAGTCAATCTTTCATTCCAAAGGAAGAGATGTTAATACGTCGGAAAATGGTGTTGAATGTGGCTACAATGGACCAAATTGGTGCGATGATGGTTATAATGAACCAAATCTTGCAAAAGAATACCAAGGCAATTTCATCAGATGGGTAGATGGGCCAGGATTTTTAAGAGCCTGGAAAGTAAGTTTTGATCCTGATGGAATTTTTTATAAGGAAAATTTCAAGGCAAATGTAGATCCAGATAAGCCTGGAACTAACTGTGAATGTGCATGGGATGTAATAGCGGAAGCAACAAAAGATGGTGTTGTAACAAAGAATCAAGTAGAAAATGTGCGATGTTCGTAAAAAACTAAAACTTTAAAAACTTATATCTTCTAATATTCTTATGCCAGAAATTTCTGATACATTAAAAATAGAAATCAAAAAATCTACTGTTAAAATCTCGATAGTTCTAGCAATATTTATCTTATTTCTTTCATATTTAATTGTCAATTTTGAATGGTTAGAAAAAAACTTCTTAACCAACAACATTGAAAAAAATATTAATGAAGAAAATCAGGATCAGGATATAAACTATAAAATTCTAATAAATGCCCATCAAAATCCTTCTAAAGGCGATGAAGATGCTCCAGTTTTAATGATGGCCTGCATTGATTATGAATGTGAGCATTGTGCAAGCTTTGCAACAAAAACTCTCCCTAAGATTGAGGAGAAGTATATTAACACAGGAAAATTAGTTTACGTTCTTCTTGATTACCCTATGCCAGCTCATCAAAATGCAGATGGGGCTGCAATAGCTGCTAATTGTGCTGGAGAACAAGGAAAATATTGGGAAATGCATGATTTAATATTTTCAAGCACTGATAAATGGTACGATAAAAAAGAAAGAGAGGAAGTCATAGATGCTTTTTTAAACATGGCTCTTTCATTAAATTTAAATATCAATAAATTTAGAAATTGCACTAACGACAAGAAGCAAGTTGAAGAAATAAAAACAGATATAAACGAGTGCAGCAAAGGGGGAGTTGATGGTACCCCAACATTTTTCATTAATGGCATAAAAGTTGTTGGCTCCCGTGATATAAATGATTTTATAGAAGTAATAGATGCAGCTTATTCAGTATAGCTAAATAAAAAAGAAAAAATAAAAAGGAGTAAAATAAAAATCAAATGAAAAACAAAATCCTTATACTATTTTTAATTTTAACACCAGCCTTTTTAATATCATGCCAAGATAGCTCAAAAGGCCAAGTTACAATAGAAAAAAAAGACCCGAATCAATTAACATTCTCTTTAACAAAAGAAGAAATTTGTTTACAAGACGATAAGCCAATTATTAGATTGTTTGCAACAACTTGGTGCCCTCATTGCGGGTGGATAAGAGATACTTATAAAAACGTTGTAAATGAGTACACAGATCAAGGAAAAATAGTAGCATATCTTTGGGAAGTTGATATAGGAGACAATTCTTTAACAGATGAACTTGAAATAGTTGTTCCTGAAAGTGAAAAAGAACTCTTCAGAAAATATAACCCCCAGCAATCAATTCCAACCTTTGTTTTTGGATGCAAATATTTAAGAATAGGAAATGCTTATGAAGACCAAGATGATTTAGAAGCAGAAGAAAGAGAATTTAGAATTATAATAGATAAATTAATTATGGAGGTAAATAAATGAAAAAAATTTATTTGTTAGCAATTTTATTAATAGCATCTGTTTATTTAATTGGATGCACGCAACAAGCTACAACAGAAAAAACACCAACAGTCCCAACCTCTCCAGAAACAAAAGCTGTTCAAAAAGACATAGAAAAAGCGCCCAAATCACCAGTTACAAAAACATTAACCCCGACACCTCAAATAAAAGAGTTTAATGTACAAGCGTTTAGATTCTCATTTAATCCAGCTGTTATAGAGGTTAAAGAAGGTGATAAAGTAATACTACATTTAACATCAACAGATGTTCCTCATGGATTTGGACTCCCAGATTTTGGCATTAATGAAGCATTAAATCCAGGAGAAACTAAAACTGTAGAGTTTATAGCTGATAAAAAAGGAACATTCACATTTAGATGTACTATTCCTTGTGGATCGGGCCATTCAGGAATGTCTGGAAAATTAATTGTGCAATAAATAAATCAATGTAAATCAATCAAAACAGCAAAATAAAAAGTGAAAAAGCGAGAAATTTTTTTATTCTTTTTAATTCCAATTTTTATTGTCTTGCTTAGTTTTCATCTAATAGTTTTTAATTCTTATGTTTATAAAACAATTTTTAAAAAGACAGATGTTTACCAAAATCTTGGAAGAGAAATTGTAGATGGCGAATCTAAAAACATTATAAATTTTTTATTAAACAAGTCTGAACTCTCAAATTTCTTCAATCAAAAGGAAAAATCTCACATGGTTGACGTCAGAAATTTAATCTACAAAACACTGAACATTTTCTATATCATAACGCTATTAATAATTTCTATAGTCTTATCTCTAGAATTTTTCCCATACAATACTATTAGAAAATCATTATTCTTAACAATCATTTTAATAGTATTATTAGGATTAATTTTTATTTCGAATTTTAATGCATTTAATGCAATATTTTCAGGATTTCACAAGATATTTTTTAAAGAAGGTTCATACCTATTCAGCTCCGAGGAAAGTCTAATTAAGTTATTTCCAAATAGTTTTTTTATTTACATAACAAAATACATCTTTATCTTGTCTTTTATATTCAGTACTTTATTTCTTTTAGTAATTCACCTACCAATTATTTTCAAAAAACAATTAAATTTATAAATCAAATTAATGCCTTATTTTTTATGGTTAAAGTTAAGATAACATTTGATAGAGAAACTTGCATTGGTGCTTTAGCTTGTGCAGCCGTATATCCAGAAAAGTGGATTCCTGCTGATGATGGCAAGGTTGATTTAAAAGGCTCTCAGCTAAATCAAAAAGAAAATAAATTTGAGTTAATTCTTGATGTTTCTGAAGAGGAATTTGAAAAAATAAAAGGTAGTGCCGATGTTTGCCCGGTTATAGCAATTAAAGTTGAAAGATTAAACTAGTCATAGAAAATAGATTAATGAGTAGGTATATTATAGCGAAAAATCAATGATGAAAAAAGAGAACTTTATCAGTATTTGTGGAATTCTAATTATTGCTTTATCAATCTGGTTAGCCACATCATTGCAGTATAGGCATTTTTATGAATTTATGTTAATAGGAATATTTTTAGTTCTTTATCCTTCAACAAGAATCTTTTTTACCACAAAAACTTTTTTTATTCTTTACGCAATCTTTTTTGTTTTTGGAGGGTTGATTGAAGATCTTTTTTTTGGGATTATTATTGGAGAAGTTTGGTATTATAATTATTACTCTATTCTTGAATATGCCTCTCTTTATTTAATAATTTACCCTATTGGGGGGTTGGTTATGATAATGAGTTTCTTATTCTTCATCAAAAATTATAAAATAAAGAGAAAAAGAAGTTCTATTTTCCAAACTAAATTATTAGGGTACTTATCATTACTATCAACTTTATTTGTTATTTTATTTATCGTTTTAAAATATTATTATAATGTAATCCACTCAAGTTTTTTTATAGCTGCATTTTCATGGCTCTTCATTTCATTGTTCTTCAATTATGTTGCCGCAAAAAGAAAAAGATTTCCTTTCATAAACATCTTGCTCTTAAATCCCAAGAAAATAATTTTAGCTACTTTATTTGCTACGTACATAAATGCCTTTTTACATGAATTTCCGAATCTTTTTGCCCAGCAGTGGGTATATCAGAATCTTATATTTGAAGAAACTAAATTTATAGGTATCCCAATTATAGTTTTAATTGGGTGGTTAGCTTTGACAGTATTCCCTGTTTCAGCATATTACTCAATAAAACATAACTAGGAAATTTTCTGCCTTCATCATTTTAATTTTCTTATTTTTATAATAAAAGCTCATTTACAAATCTTATTTGCTTGGCAGGCAAACCTTTAGAAAGTAGGTTAAGAAATTATAAATTTAACTCATATACTTACATTCTCTTTCTTGAAAAATTTCCGGAAAAATCAGCAAAAGGTTTATATATAAGCTAAGTATAATCACTTAATATTAATGCACCAGTGCCGGGAATTGAACCCAGGTCTCTCCGTTCGCCAAACAGAGGCTTTATCCTTTTTAAGCTACACTGGCTTTACGCTTATTGTCCTTATGGACTTTAATGCGGTCGTGGCAGGATTTGAACCCGCATCTTGGCCTTCGTAAGCGGCTTGCTTTTTCCCAGTTAAGCTACACGACCTTTACATTTTTTCTTAAAAATCTTAAATTACAAGAATTAAATCAAGAATCTTAATAAAATTTTACTAAGAATTTCCGAAAATTTACTGTAAATATACGAAAATATTTCAAGATTCCTGAATTTTTTTCGCTTTTATGGCAAATTAATAAAAATATTTCAAATTTTTCAGAAAATTTTTGACCTACAAAACTTCATTTTACTTAGTGTAACTACTTAACATAACCCTTAACAAGCAACCTTCCTAATGTTGAAAGCTTAATGGCAGTTCTACCCTTAAAATCTGTAGTATCAACTAATCCAAGTTGCTTTAATCCCTCTGATTTTAAAGTGCCATTTACGTGATACGAAATCAAAGGCAGACTCATCTTAGTTCTTTTGCTTAGCTCATCTAAAGATGCACAGCAATCCTTTTCCTCAAACAACAATCTCAAGATTTCCATCTTTTTATCTGTTAGTATCTTATAATAAGAAAACTTAAGCACTGGCAGCAGCATCACAGAATCACCCCTCACGCCAAAGGCTTTTAATCCATTTACAAAAGCAGCTGATGCGGCAGCACAATTTGTTTCT
>CAZCNK010000013.1:15072-17929 GCA_964500345.1 Candidatus Woesearchaeota archaeon
CACCCGTAGAAGTATTAATTATCACGTTTTTTCCTTCTTCCAATTTTTTGATCTCCCCAACAACCCTAAATAGCTCTTCCCATATATTCCCGCTTATATTTTTGATTAAAACCGGAATTTTAAATTTCTCTAATTCAGACTTGGCTTTCTCAGCTATTTGCAACTTGTCTTCTTGGCAAATTAAAATAATCCTTTCAGTAGGAAATTCTTTTAATCCAATAAACAAAGAATCTATTCTCTCTCCGACAGGCGCAATTACTATATTTTTCATAATTCTTTAATAGTTTAATATATCCTATTATTTAAAGCTTATCTTTTAAGTATTAAAATGAGTTTTTAATAGGAAATTAGCCTTATTTAACAAGAATCTCACTTATTTTTAAATAATAAAGGAAAGATTTAATAATAAGCAATAAGTTATTAATTTAATAAGCGAAAAGCTATTATAAATCATAACTATAATTTATTTGAATTAGGAGGAGGTTTAAATATGGCTCAAAAACAAGATGTTAAGATTTTTACTACGCCAACTTGTCCATGGTGTATGAGAACAAAAGAATTTTTTAAGTCTAATAATATCAAATACAAAGAAATAAATGTTGTTGAAGATCAAAAGGCAGCTGAGGAAATGGTTAAAAAAAGTGGCCAAAGAGGAGTTCCTGTAATAGACATTAACGGCCAAATAATTGTTGGTTTTGATGAACCAGCCCTGAAAAAAGCACTCCACATAAAATAAAATCATTGCAAATTAAAAACATCATTTGCTTTAAGTAAAATTTATAACCTTTCATTTTCTTTGTATACTTGATTCAAATGCCTAGATATAATGGAAAGTATAATAGATTGCAAGTTGCGCAAATTTTAGCAGCTGCCATGACTGCAGAAAGCATTGGCTTTTACTCTGCTTCTGATTTCAAACAGGCATTTCATAGATATCCTACTGGGCCTTATGTGGTAACTGATGCATGCTACACTTTATTAATAAAGCATAAGAATCCAAGCGAATTAGAAAGGATCATTGATATGTTATTCAGAGAAGCAAGCCTAACAGACATAGAAAAGAAAGTTTTAAAATTAAGATGGGGGTTAAGAGATGGGGAAGAGCTTGATTTACCTCGGGTGGCTAAATTACTTAAGATCTATCCAAGCAGAATTCATAAAATAGAAACAAGGGCATTCAAAAAAATTAGCCAATTGACCTTAAATGGTTTGTAGTCAATAACTATTAACTTATAATTAAGTAAAAAGATTTAAATATATACTTTCTAAAGAATTTTTATGCTAGAATCTCAAGAACCATATGACTCAATTATAATAGGAACAGGACCAGCTGGAATTTCTGCTGGAATTTACACAGGAAGGGCTAAATTAAAAACTTTGATAATTGGAAAACCAGAAGAAGGCCATCTCTACAAGGCTCATATAATAGAAAATTATTTTGGATTTCTAACAGGATCTGGAGCAGAATTAATGGAAATTGGAATCAAGCAAGCTCAGAATTTCGGTTGTGAATTTTTGCGAGGAGAAGTAACTAATGCTGTTAAAGAAAATGAAATTTTTAAAGTTAGGGTTGATAATGGAAAAGAATATTTTGGGAAATCTCTAATCATTACTACAGGCACTGCTTATAAGCAGAGCGGCTTGAAAAATGAAAAGGAACTCTCTGGAAAAGGGGTTCATTATTGCGGAGTTTGTGATGGTTATTTCTATAAAAACAAGAAAATAGCAGTCATTGGAAATGCAAACCACGCAGCTGATGAAGCAATAACCTTGCTTTCTTATTCAAAAGACATCACGATCTTTTCAAATGGAAAAAAATTTGACACATCCCAAGCCTTAATGGATTATCTAAAAAAGAATAATGTCAAGCTTAGCGAAGAAAAAGTCATCTCATTAGAAGGAAAAAGCCAGCTTGAATCTCTGGTTTTTGAAAATGGGAAAAGATTAAAATTTGATGGAGTCTTCATGGCCTTAGGTATTACCACAGCATTAAGTTTCTCAACAAAACTCGGCCTGGCAATAGAAAAGAATTACTTAATAATAGACAGAGATGGAAAAACAAATATCCCTGGAGTTTTCGCAGCAGGCAATTGCACAGGGGGCAATTCACAAGCTGCAGTTTCAGTAGGAGAAGGCTGCAATGCCGCAATCTCCGTAATAAAATTCTTGAAAGGGGTTTCTGTTTACATTGATTATTCTTAATTGAACCAAGAAAACTTTATATATTCTTTATTTTAACTTAAAATCTATTCACATCCATCTAGAAAATTTGATAAATAAATATATATCAAATACCAACCTATTGTATCATTATATACAAATTTTCTTATACTAAATAAATCCTTTTTATCAAAACTATTAAACGATCCATCTTTCTGTAACCTCTTAATTTTTTCTCTTCTCTTTTCTTTTGAGAGAATATAATCAATTAACCCAAGATGGCCCATACCATAAATTATTCCAATTTTTGGTCTTCTTCCCCCATTTAATTCTTGAACTAATTGTACTAAATACTCCTCTATTTTTTCAGCTGCAATAACATTCCTTCCATCTATAATTAGTTTTTCTAATCCATGAATAAATTTAGCATATTTTTGCATTAAATTTGGAATCTTTCCCTTATATGTAGAGTAAAAAAACTCAACAGGAAGCATAAAAGCACTTAATGGTAAGAAAAGATCTTTAGGAAATTGAAATCTTGGTAGTAAAATATCCAAAAAATATTTCCTCCATTCTTCCCCTAATGATCGATATGCATCTACAAAAAAATCTACAGAAAAAACAGGTATTTGCTCATCTTTACAAATTTGAACTAAATCTCTATTTCCAAATGCTGAGGGAAAGACCTTATGAGGAT
>CAZCNK010000013.1:17939-19052 GCA_964500345.1 Candidatus Woesearchaeota archaeon
TCCATTAAATACGTAATCTGCTTTTTCAGATGAAAATTTAATATACCCCATAGAAAATTATTTCTTCTAAATGCTTATAAATTTTATGTTTTGTAACCACTATCAAGTTTTGTTTTATTAATTAATCTTTTCTCTAAAGTATCAATCAACCCGAAAGATTTATAAGCTAGTGTATACAAATAGATACATATGTATCAAAAAAGAAACAAAGAGTTTGAAATTATTTCCTTATACAGGAGCGATTATAAGAGGCAATTTTACTTAAGAGGGATCAGTAAACTTTCAAATTTACCCCTTAAAACAGTGCAGAATACTCTTGTCAAATTGGAAGGTGAAAAAATTTTAAAGAGCAAGACTGAAGGGAAAAATAGATACTTCAGCCTTAATTTAGATAATATCAAAACCAAGTCAATTTTGCTACAATCAGAAGTTTATAGAACAGATATTTTTTTAGAGACTTATCCACAATTCAAAACCTTCCTAAAGTCACTTAACACTAATGTACCTTTAATTATTTTTGGAAGTTTTGCTAGATTTACAGCTGGCAAGAATTCTGATTTAGACTTATTAATTATATCATCAAAAGAGCAAAAGCTTCCATTTCATCTTATTCCCAATAAGGTTCATCAAATTAGATTATCAGAGAAATCTTTTATAAAATCATTAAATAAAAATGAAATCTTAATAAAAGAGATAGAAGAAAGCCATATTATTTTAAATAATCATTCTTTTTATATCAATATAATGTGGGGTTATTATGCAAGAAAATAAGATAACTAATAAATTGAAATGGTGCTTTAAGATAAAAGATGGCATAAAGATAGTTGAACCGAATGAGATTCTTTCCAAATCTTACTTAGAACAAGCTAAATATTCCTTAGCAAGAGCTGAAAATAATTTTAGAGAAGGAGATTTATTATGGACCACTGTTGTAATATATTACGCTGAATATTATAGCTTATATTCTTTTTTGCAGAGAATTGGAATCAAGTGTGAAAATCATTTTTGTTCAATTTTAATGGTAAGTTATCTTTTAGGGGAAGAGAAAACAAAAATTATTAACGAGCACAAAGAAAAAAGAATAGATGAGCAATATTATATAAAGATTGAAAA
>CAZCNK010000014.1:0-18522 GCA_964500345.1 Candidatus Woesearchaeota archaeon
CAAGAATATCTGCCCTTGAGAAGCAATTTTCAAATGCAAATCCTGCTTCAAATAAGGGCTTGCCTTTCTTCATAGCCTCTTTAGTTTGTTGCAAGTTTTCTGAATAATTCTCTACTGAAAGGTCTATTCCATTTGTAAAGAGGGTTTTGGCAAGCTCTCCAACCTTATCTCCTTCACTGAACTTAAACTCTTCAACTAAAGTTACTTGCCTAATCTTCTCAGGCTGGTTAAAAGTAATCCATAAATGTCTTGGGCATTCTAATCCTAAAATATACTTTGATTTCGTAAGTATTGGATTCATATATGGTTTAGAAACGTTAGATTATTTATAAATAGTAAGGTTTGCTTATCACCAGCATTCAACTTAATAAACATCACCCTTCATTGTGACAGAGAGTGTATTCTCCACGATATCAAGGCTTTCTTCCAAAAATCCTTCTCCAGAATCCAATTCCCCTTTTCTTTGTTTCCTCAATAGCAACCTCAGCCTTTTGAGCTACAGGCAATATGCTCTCGTCTAGTTTTTTCTTACCCCACTCATCAAAATATGTTATCTTGTCAATTGGCTCTCTATAAAATTCTTTCCCAGGTTCATCTCCATACCCAAGTGTTAAAATCATCTCTGGGATTATATTCTCTGGTAATTTTAATGTCCTTTGAATTGCTCTTGTATCAAAAGCCCCAATCCAGCAAGTTCTAAGGCCAAGATCCTCTGCCTTTAGCATAATATTCTGAGCTGCTAATGCACAATTTTGTACAGAGTAAAGTTCTCCCCTATTTGGATATGCTGCTAAAACTTTATCTCTTTCATTACAAATTACAATAATAACAGGAGCCTGAACCATCCACATCTGCCTCAAGCAAAATATAGCTATATCCTCTTTTTTCTTTTCATCAGTCACAACAACAAATCTCCAATTTTGCAAATTTCCAGCAGAAGGAGCATAAGTTGCAGCATCTAAAATCTCTCCAATTAACTCCCAAGATACTTTTTGATCCTTATAAGTCCTACAGCTTTTCCTATTCTTTACACAATCATCTAATTCCATATTCTCACCATAGATAGATTTAAATTTGAGCATTATTTAAGATTTTCTATGGACTATAAAGAGCTAGTTAATGTCTATCTTGAACTCGAGAAAACAACAAAAAGGCTAGAAAAAACTAAAATAGTTTCAAATTTCTTAAAAAAAATCCCTCTCGAGCAGCTTGATTTTGTAATTTATCTAATTGAAGGCAGGGTTTTTCCTTTATGGGATGAGAGAAAAATCGGATTTTCAGATAGATTGATGATTAAAGCAATATCTCAAGCTACCGGAACTTCTTCTAAGAACATTGAAAATCTATATTCTAAGGTTGGAGATTTAGGAAAGGTTTCGGAGCAATTAGTTTCTAAAAAGACTCAATCTACTTTAATTAGAAAAAAGCTTACTCTTGAAAAAGTTATTGCAAACATTAGAAAACTATCTGAGCTAGAAGGAGAAGGCACAGTTGAGAGAAAGATTTCCTTAATAGCCGAGCTTTTATCTAGCGCAAATCCAGAAGAATCCAGATTTATAGTTGGAACAGTTTTAGAAACACTAAGGATTGGAATTGCTGAAGGCATAGTAAGAGGTGCTATTGCAGATGCTTTTGAAAAGGATGTAAAGGATGTTGAGAGTGCATTTGATATTCTAGTAGATTACGGGGAGGTTGCAAAATTAGCCAAGCAAAACAAACTCGGCAAAATTGAATTATCTCCTGGAAGGCCAGTTAAGGTAATGCTTGCTATTTTAGTTTCAAACATTGAAGAAGGTTTTGAAGCTCTTGGTAAACCTTGCCAGCTGGAATTTAAGCTAGACGGTTTTAGACTGGAAATTCACAAATTCAGCAATAAAATAAAGCTCTTTACAAGGAGAATGGAAGATGTCACAAAACAATTTCCAGAAGTCATGGATTATGTAAAAAATTATGTTAAAGGAAGTAACTTTATTCTAGATGCAGAAGCAGTTGGTTATGATAAAAAAACAGGAAAATACTTGCCTTTTCAAAATATCTCCCAGAGAATTAAAAGAAAATATAACATTGAGGAATTAGCTAAAAGATTTCCTATGGAATTAAACATTTTCGATGTCATTTATTACAATGGAAAAATTCTAATTGATAAGCCATTAAAAGAGAGAAGAAAAATTCTTGAAAATATTATAAAGCCTGTTAAAGGAAAAATAATTCCAACTGAAACTCTTGTTACTGATGATTTAAAAAAAGCTGAATCCTTTTATAAAAGATCTTTAGAAGAAGGCAATGAAGGAATAATGCTTAAAAATATTAATTCAATCTATAAGGCTGGAAGATATGTCAATGGATGGTGTAAATTAAAACCAACTCTAGAGCCTCTTGATCTTGTTATTACAGGTGCTGAATTCGGAAAAGGAAAAAGAGCTGGATTTTTAAGCTCTTATGCTGTCTCTTGTTTTGACAAACAAAAAAGCAAATTCCTTGAATGCGGAATGGTATCAACAGGAATTAAAGAAAAAGAATCCGAAACCGGAGTAACTTTAAATGAGATAACTAAGCTGCTTAAGCCGTTAATTATTTCTCAAGAAGGTAGAAAAGTAATTATAAAACCAGAAATTGTTGTAGAAGTTGGTTATGAGGAAATACAAAAAAGTCCCACGTACAGCTCTGGCTTTGCCCTGAGATTTCCTAGATTTAAAAGACTAAGAATTAAAGAAAAAACAGCAAGGGATGCTAATACAATAGCAGATATAGAAAGAATATATAATGCCCAAAAGCATAGAGGTAAATGAGAATTGTAAAATCTAAATATGATATTATTAAGTTTCAAATAACTTTAATTGCCTAAGATCCTGCCACTCCTCTTTTATGATTTTCCTCAACCAATCCTTTTGATCTTGTTCTAGAAAAGAAACATCAACACCATCCATTATTATTTGAGGTAAATCTTCTCGCTTTATTAATCCAGAATTAATAGCTTTTACATACTCTTCTGTTAAAGTTGTCTCGCAAACTCCTGGATTGTCAGTTGAAATTGTAACTCTTACTCCAGCCTCTCTAAATCTTTTTAATGGATGCTCTCTTAAATCTTTACAAGCACCAGTATACAAATTACAAGTTAAACTAGACTCAACAGCAATTCCTCTTTCAGCTATAACATCAATCAACTTTTGTCTTTTTACAGCAGCATTTCCATGCCCTATTCGATCTGGCTGAACAACATTTAAAATATTCTTTAAACTTCTTGAGTTACCAGTTTCACCAGCATGCACAGTTACCCCCAATCCCAATTCTCTAAAAAAATTAATTACTGAAACAAATCTTTCTAAAGGATAATTTTCATTACCAGTAATATCAAAACCTACAACATAATCATAATAACCATCCATAAGCATCTCTAAAAACTCATTATAAAAAGTGCTGTATTGACTTTTATGCCTAGTAAGACTTGCAATAGCTCTAACAATAGTTTTTGGATATTTTTCATCTGCTAACTTTGCACCTTTCACAACACCTTCTAAAACACCGCAAGGCCCTAAACCAGGTATATCCAAAGCAAACCTCAACTCCAAATAACAGACATTATCTCTAGCAGCGTCTTCAATTGCTTCATAAGCAACTCTTGCTACTAAATCTTCATGATTCATTATTCTATCAAAAATTCTCCAGGGTCTTAAAAATTTAGATAAACTTCCTGGTAGAGTAGAAAATCTAACAAACTTTCTAAAAGTTTCAATAGAACTAAGATCAACACCTTCTCTTTCTAATCCTCTTCTAATTCCTTTATTACTGCTGGCTAACTCATAAGCTGTTTCTAATCTCATTGAACCTTGTAGATGCCTATGAAGATCAACTTTAGGCAGTGATTTTATCTCTTCATAACTCAAATCCATAGCAATTCCCCCTAGAGCATTTAAAAAACAAATAAATAAAAACCTATCGAAAGTTTAAAATAAATTCCTCTCAATAGTTGCAATAGATATGGCTCTCTATATTTAATAAGACCTATAACATTAAACTAGTTCATATGTAATCTTTAGTGTAAACTTTAGTATAAAATGAGCTTTCAAAATAACAACTCATGAATAATAATCTTTATATATTAGTACTTGCCACTATTTCTTAATAGTTTACCTTGTGCAGTGAAACATGCTTTCACTTAACCACAATAGTAAAAAAGTAGGTGAGCCTATAGGAGGTTGTTTGAATGATTGTAAAAGAAGAATTTTTAAATAAGCTACGAAATCTTTTTGGTTTAAATCTATATGAAGTAAGAATTTGGACTGCGTTGCTTTCTAGAGGTGTATCAACTGCTGGAGAATTAAGTGATATTGGAAATGTCCCTAGGTCAAGGGCTTATGATGTTCTTGAAAGCTTAGAAAAAAAGGGCTTTGTTATGATGAAACTTGGCAAACCAATTAAATATCATGCTGTCGAGCCAAAAGAAGTTGTTGAAAGAGCAAAAAGATATTGGGTAAAGAATGCCCAAGAAAGAGTTAAAAGATTAGAAGAATTGCACGGCACTGATGTTTTAGAAGAATTAAAGCAATTGCATACTAAAGGCATTGAATTTGTTGAACCAACAGATCTATCAGGAGCAATTAGGGGAAGAGGTAATATTTACCAGCATCTTGAATATATGATAAGAAATGCTCAGAAGTCTATAACCTTAGTAACAACTGCAAAAGGAGTTTTAAGAAAATTAGACTCCCTAAGACCTGAGATGGAAAAATTAAGAAAGAAAGGCGTAAGAATAAGAGTTGCTGCTCCCGTCACAAAAGAAAATTTAAATGCAATACAAGAAATTTCAAAATTTGGAGAAGTAAAGCACTCTAATAAGGTAGATGCTAGATTTTGTATTGTAGACGGAAAAGAGCTTTTATTTATGCTTTTAAATGATGACGATGTGCATCCAAGCTATGACGTTGGAGTCTGGGTAAATACACCTTATTTTGCCTCAACAGTGGAAGAACTCTTTAACAACACATGGAAGAATATGGATGATGCATCAAAAATGACGAATAATCTTAAATAATTATTTTTAATTAAATTTTTACATTTTAAATTTTATTCTTCTATCTCTCATTAATCTATCCATTAAAGCCCCATAAAAATAAGCATAAATATCATAAGGCATTTCAGATTCTATGCCAACTACTCTTCTTCCATTATAGTAGCTTGCTACATACCTCTTTTTTTCAGAATTATAACAACAAACTAATGCTCTTCTAAGATTAGCTTGGCCATTTGAGTTCACTCTCCTAGAAGGATATACAGCATAAAAAAACCTCTCAAATCTTCTAACATTCCAACCCCTACTAGAAAACCCTGCTTCTAATGCACTATTTTCCCATGGAGGAATAGTACTTCTTGATAAAATGTCTCCCAAGTCAAGTTTTCTTGCTGTCATTTTCATAAAAACTTTTAAAAGTAAAAATGTTTATATACCTTATCTTTTACTCAAATATATGAACTTGATGGATGAGGTTGGAAAAATCTTGAATAAGATCCTTAACCTAGATGTTTCTAATATAGTAGAAATTCCTCCTGATGAAAACTTTGGTGACTATTCTTTGCCTTGTTTTACTTTAGCAAAACAACTTAAAAAAAATCCTGAGCAAATAGCAAAAGAATTATCTCAAAAGATAAAACATGAATTTTTTGAAAAAGTAGAAGTTAAAGGAAGTTATATAAATCTATTTCTGAACAAAAAGAAAATTTCTGAACTAGCACTAAATGAAATCCTCAAGTCAAAAGAAAAATTTGGATCTCAAAACCAGAAAAAGAAGATTTTAATTGAATTTCCAAGCCCAAATACAAATAAACCATTACATCTAGGCCATGTTAGAAACATTGCAATAGGCCAAAGCATTTCCTTCATATTAGAATTTCTTGGAAATAAAGTTGCGCAAGTTAATCTCAACAATGATCGTGGAATTCATATTTGTAAATCAATGCTGGCATATAAAAAATTTGGAAAGAATAAAAATCCTGATAAAAAATATGATCACTTTGTTGGGGATTTTTATGTTCTCTACAATAAAAATGAAAATGAAGACATGAAAAGAGAAATTCAAGAAATGCTGAAGAAATGGGAAGATAAAGACAAAGAAACAATTTTGCTTTGGAAGAAGATGAATAAATGGGCTTTAGAAGGATTTAACGAGACATATAAGAATTTTAATCTCAAATTTAAAAAAACTTACAATGAAAACAAGTTTTATGATAAAGGCAAGGCAATAATATTGGATGGTCTAAAAAAAGGTTTATTCTTTAGAGATGATCAAGGTGCGATAGTAGTTGATCTCGAGAGGTATAATCTAGGAAAAGAAGTTCTTTTAAGACCTGATGGAACCTCTATTTATATAACTCAAGATGTTTATCTTGCAAAGTTAAAAAACGAAGATTTTAAACCAGATCTATCCATCTATGTTGTTGGCTCAGAGCAAAATTATCATTTTAAAGTTCTGTTTAAAGTTCTAGAAATTCTTGGATTTGAATTTGCAAAAAAACTTTATCATTTAAGTTATGGGATGATTTATTTGCCAGAAGGAAAAATGAAATCAAGAGAAGGAACTGTTGTAGACGCAGATGACATGATTCAAGAATTAGAAAAACTAGCTAGGGAAGAAATTAGCCAAAGATATAAATTAAATAAAAAAGAATTAGAAAAAAGATCTTATATAATTGCACTCTCAGCCTTAAGATTTCATATGCTAAAAGTTGATCCTGCTAGGGATATTGTTTTTAATCCAAAAGAATCTATTTCTTTCCTTGGAGAAACAGGCCCTTATATTCAATACACATATGCAAGGATTTCCTCAATATTTAGAAAATTTGAGAAAGAATTAAAAGGCAAAATTAAATCAAGTAAGATAGATGTTAATGCTTTTGATGAGAATGAATTTAAAATAATAAAGAGGCTTAGTCAATTTCCAGAAATTGTTGATTTGGCAGCTTCAAATTTTAAACCTTCTATGATATGTCACTACCTTATAAAACTTTGTCAAGAATTTAATAATTATTATGTTAATGTTCCAATTTTAAAAGGAGATCTTGAAAAAAGAGATCTAAGATTGTTAATGTGTAAAACAGTTCAAACTGTGATAAAGGTTGGCTTATCATTATTAAACATTGGAACATTAGAGGAAATGTGAAATATCGAAAATTATAAATATAGTAAAAAATTAATTAGTGCAATGGTTCAAACGAAGTATATTGTAATTTGTGGGGGAGTAATGAGTGGTGTTGGAAAAGGAGTTTCTACAGCTTCTATAGCTAAAATATTGCAAGAATATGGATTTTCAGTTACAGCTATTAAAATAGACCCTTATATAAATTTAAATGCAGGCACTCTTAGACCAACAGAACACGGAGAAGTTTGGGTAACAGATGATGGCGGTGAAATAGATCAAGATCTAGGAAATTATGAAAGATTTCTTGGCATAGAAATTCCAAAGAAAAATAACATCACTACAGGGCAAATCTATAAATCCTTAATTGATAAAGAAATTAGAGGAGATTTTCTAGGAGAGACTGTCCAATTTGTTCCTCATGTTCCAGACGAGATAAAAAAAAGGGTAAAAGAAGCTTCTCAAGGATATGATTTTGCTCTTGTTGAAATTGGTGGTACTGTTGGTGATTATGACAACATTCCTTTTTTGTTCGCTATGAAGAGTTTAGAAGTTGAAATTGGAAAAGAAAATCTAGTTTGCATATTAATTACTTATCTCCCAATTCCGGACCATATGGGAGAGATGAAAACTAAACCAACTCAAACAGCTATAAGATTATTAATGCAACATGGAATTTTTCCAGATTTTATACTTTGCAGAGCTAAAAGGCCATTAGATGAAATAAGGAGAAAAAAGATTGAGATTTATGCAAATATAGGCTCTGATTATGTAATATCAGCTCCCGATGTAAAAAGCTCAAAAGACACATGGAAAAAGTCAATTTATTCAATACCTTTAGATTTTGAAAAAGAAAACTTAGGAGAAAAGATTTTAAAAAAATTTAATATTCAAAAAAGAAAAGAACCAAATTGGCAAGATTGGATTTCTATGGTTAAAAAAATTGAAAACACTGATAAATCTGTAAATATAGCCATTGTTGGAAAATATGTTGATACTGGTTCCTTTAGCCTACCAGATTCTTATATCTCAGTCAACGAAGCTTTAAATCATGCATCTGCTTCATTAGGAGTAGGAGTTAAAGTCTCTTGGATAGATGCAAAAAAACTAGAAAATTATTCTGAAACTAGCCTTCTAAAAAAATTTTCTGGAATAATTGTTCCAGGAGGTTTTGGAAGTTCAGGCGTTGAGGGAAAAATAAATGCTATAAGATTTGCTCGAGAAAACAAGATTCCATATTTAGGGTTATGCTATGGAATGCAATTGGCTGTTATTGAATTTGCCAGAAATGTTTGCGGAATTGAAAATGCTCATACCACTGAAATAGATCAAGATTGTCCTAGTAACGTGATTGATCTGTTGCCAGAGCAAAAAAGCCTTAATGATAAAAGCGGAACAATGAGGCTAGGTGCTTATACAGCTGTTTTAAGTGAAAAAACTAGAATTTATGATCTTTACAAAAAAACCGGGAGAATTGAAAAAGACAAAAATAGAATTCAAGTTTTAAAAGAGAATGGAGAAGTTTTTAGATTAGGAAAAATTAATGACTCTGATCAGTTAGTTCTAGAAAGGCACCGCCATCGATTTGAACAAAATCCAAGATTTATTAAGCAACTAGAAGACAAAGGTTTAATCTTTTCAGGATATCATGAAAGATTAGACGGCACTAAATTAATGGAATTCATAGAACTAAAAGATAGAGATAATTTCTTCGCAACCCAGGCACATCCAGAATATAAGTCTAGATTAGGGGACCCAGCACCCTTATTTTATGGCTTTTTGGAGAGCTGTTTAAAAACATTGCCGTAATCAAACAAATAAATTGTAAAATAGTAATTAAACTCAATAAAGATTTTTAAACTTCTAGAGCAGAACAAAATTTGGGGGTTAATAATGAAATTTTTATCTCATAAGCCAAAAGTTAAAGTTGTAGATTTTACAAGACGTTTAAGTGATACTATTGTTGCTTCTGCAAGAACTTGCTATTCTCATGCTCCAATCTTTCCTGATGATGTTGATTGGAAAGAGGGTGAATCAAGAAAGCACTGGGATACCCTCTTTAGGAAATTATTTTTTTCAGAGCATCATACACCTTTTCAAAATACAGATTTAGTTCTTGCTCTAGACGGAATATCAAGATTATTAATCTGGGCATTCTTGCATGATCACCCTTATCATAACTCAAACCAAGTTAGTCAAAGATTTAGAGAACTTTTGCCAGAAAGTAAACGCTATAAAAGTTTATCTTTAGAAGATAGATTAAGGTCTATAAAAAGAAATTTTGTAATTCCTGACCTAGAGGATGAAAATCTCAATAGGAAATCTATTGAAATGCTTGATAAACAAGTTTTAGCTTATGAAGAGTTGGTTGATCTTATTTGGGAAGATGCAGAAAAAGATTACATATCAAGATTCCCTCATCAAAAAGGAACTGCAGAAGGCAAATTAGAAGTAAGAAAAGCAGCTCAAGAAATTGCAAGATATGTTATAGCAGTTGCATCAAATGCTCATCTTTATCATACAATAAATTCTTTAGTATTACAAAGATATATTGTTTGTGCAAATATGTGCCAGATTCCTAATGAGGCAAATTTGCTTGTTGATATGATTGTTAAAGAAGTAGAAAGAATAGATCCTAGAATTTTATTAGTAGATAAAAAGGATCAAGTATCCGTTGAAAAAACTGTAGAATTTTTATTATCCGAACGAAAAAAAGATGGAAAAATAGACTTTGGTAAAAGTAAAGAATTTGTTGAAGATTTTGATGGGAAATTAAATGGTCATAGATCTCTCCTTAAAGGATACTCTTCAGAGGCATATGAAATATTAGGAGATGCAGTTAGAGAAGTTTTGGGCCTAATAGAAAAAGATCTTTCAGATCTAGATGTTATTGATTTACTGATGAATCCTGCTTCTGGAAATCCTTATCTTACAGGTCCATTGAACATTACAATGATGTCTCCTATTGAAAGAGCCCTTAATCATGTTTCATATACATTTAGAAAAAAAATTAGCCATACATGTGACTCACAAGATCAAAGACATAGGACTGTACCTGGAACAAGACCCTTTTTACTTGCACATTACACTGGCAGTCCAGATTATATCACTCCTGATTTAATTGGAAACAATGAGAAAGCGCTTAAATTATATGAACAGAATCTAAGAGAAACTTTTGATGTTATTAACGAATTTGTCACAAGAGGTGTACCAGCTGAAGCAATTACATATTTATTACCCAATGCCTTCCCAGTTAGGTTTACTGAAAGCGGTCGATTGTTAGATCTAAGAAAAAAATTAATTGAGAGACTATGTTGGAACTCTCAAAAAGAGATATGGCAAGTTAGTGCAGATGAAAGAGAGCAATTATTAAGGGTTCATCCCGAAATATGGAGATACGTTGGAGCTCCATGTGATATTCATCTTATGGCTAATCATCCAACAAGATGCCCAGACGGATATCACTTTTGCGGTGTTAAAGTATGGGAAATACCACATGATCAAAGAGAAAGAGTAATTTAAATTTAAAAATAACCATAAATAAAAACAAATAAAAAAAAAAATAAATAAAATGATCCAAAAATACAAGGGCAAATTAATTACATTTGAAGGACTTGACGGTTGCGGAAAATCAGAGCAATCTAAATTACTAGTCAGTTTTTTGAGAAATATTGGCTATGATGTTTCACTTTTAAAAGAGCCAGGCTCTGAGCCAATTGCAGAGCATATCAAAAATATTCTAAAATATGAGAAATTTAGAAAACAAATTACAAACAATGACGGAGCAAAGTTATCCAGAGAAGCTGAGCTTTTGCTTTTTGAGGCTGCAAGAGCAAACTTAGTTGTTCATAATATAATTCCAGCTTTAAAGCAAGGAAAAATTGTTATATTAGACAGATTTATTGATTCAACTTATGCTTATCAAGCTTATGGAAATAATCATAATCCAGATACAGTCTCTTCTATAAATAGATTTGCTACAAAGGGAATAATCCCAGACATTACTTTCCTAATTGACATTGAGCCAGAAGTTGGTTTAAAAATGTCTAAAGATATTGCAGATTTTGAAAAGCGAGGCTTAGATTATTTGAAAAGAGTAAGAAATGGTTATTTAGTTCTAGCTAGAAAATTCCCACATAGAATTAAAGTAATCCCCCATATAAAAAATAATATAGAATGGATGCAACAACAAATCAGAGAGCATATTAAAGACATTTTAACAAGACCAAAAGAAATTAAATTTTACTTTGCTACTAAGTTAGCTGGAAAACATCCAAATGATCCAACAAATGAAACATCAAAAAGAATTGTAAATACCTTATCTAGATATGGCATTGTCTTAACTAAACATTTTGTTTCTGATGGAGTTAAATTTTATGAAGAACAAGAGAAAAAATTTGGTGTTAATATCTTGGATAGAGATATGAATTGGTTAGAAACGGCAGACATCTTAGTTTATGACTGCAATCCTAGCGGAAGTATTGGTGTAGGAAGAGAAATTGACAGAGCAATTGTGTCTTTAGGAATTCCTGTAATATGCTTGTACAACACGAAATTAGTTAATAAAGAACAACTCTCCCCAACAATATCTCATGATCCAAATATAATTTTAGTTCCGTATAATGAAGAAAACATTGAGCAAGTTGTTAAAAATAAAATAGAAGAAGTTTTATCTAAAATTCAAGAATAACACTAAATTCAAGAATAACATTAAGAATACTAAATCTTCCTAAAAAGATCCTTTCTCTCCTTCTTTACAATGTCAGAAACAACAGGAATGGATTTTGGGAATTCAACTCCTCTATTGAATAAATTCTTATCAATTCTCTTTGGTTGAAATGCTTGTGTTAAATATTCTATAGCTGTATTTATTTTAAAATCCTTGCATGAAAAAATATCTACAAAAACATGTCCTTGATCTATAAAAGTATGCACCGTAATGTGAGATTCTGCTATTAAAACAAAGGCAGAGACCCCGCCTTTATCAAATGACTCTTCACTTCCAGGATAAAAAATTACATGGGGACTTCCAATTTTGTGCATTCCAATTAATTCTGGAAGCCCATCTAGTAATTTGTAGATAAAATCTACATTAGAAATATTTTCCTTATTACATTCATACAGGTCTAGAGTTAAATGCGGACCAAACCCCAACACACTACGCCGGTTCATCTGTTCTAATCGCTCTCCGTTTGCAAAATTTATTAATTTTTATTATAAGAACTTCTTTTTAAAACTTTCTATTTTTCAAAATCCTTAGAAAAAATTTAAAAACTCTCTTTTACACTTTCCAAGTGGAAAAAACAAAAATTAGTCACAAATTTCACGATAAAATCTCAAAAAAGTCAAAAATCCTAACGAAAAAATTATGAAAGAAATTAATCACATTGAAATTAAAAAAGGAATGAAAGTAAATGATTTAGTTAGAGAGATGGAAAAAGTTGGCGTAATGGGATCTTTTACAATCGGAAGAGCTGCAGATATTTTAGAAAAGATGATTAAAGACAAGGATTGCAAGGTTTTTCTTGGTGTTGCTGGTGCAATGATTCCTGGGGGTATGAAAAAAATTATTATTGATATGCTAGAAAATAATTATGTAGATGTTTTTGTAACTACAGGAGCAACTTTAACACATGATCTAGTAGAGGCTTTAGGCCATAAGCACTATCAAGGCAGCGAGTTTGATAATGACTCTGAGTTAAATAAAAAAGGCATTGTGAGAATGTTTAACTCTTTTATGAAGAATGAAGTTTATCAAGATCTAGAAGATTTTTGTAAAAGAATTTTTAAAAATATGAAAAAAGAAATGAACATAAAAGAATTTTTGTGGGAGATTGGAAAAAATCTTAATGCAGAAAAAGATTCTATTCTTAAAACTTGCTTTAAGAAAAAAATCCCAATATTTTGCCCAGCTATAGCAGATTCTGGGCTAGGTTTGCAAGTTTGGAATTTTATCCAAGAAAATAAATTAAATGTAGATGCATTTCAAGATTTAAAAGAGATTCTTGACATAGCCTGGACTTCTAAAAAGACAGGAATTTTTTACATAGGTGGTGGAACTCCAAAAAATTACATACAACAAGCAATGCAATTTAGCAAAGCAGCTATTTACGGAATTCAAATAACAACAGACAGGGAAGAATTTGGAGGTTCTTCAGGAGCTTCATTAAAAGAAGGAATCTCATGGGGAAAACTTGAGCCTAATGCAGACTTCATAGATGTTAGATGCGATGCAACTATAGCTCTTCCATTAATTTATGCTGCTGTTAAAGATAGAATAAATGAGTAATATCAACGCTGATACACTGCAAACTGTTTTTCTAGCCCACCTTTTTCATCATTAAGCCAGGAAAGAATCTCCATTACTCTCTTGCCAGCAATTGCTTCAAGTCCTTCATTTACTTCTTCAGAACTAATTGTCTGTCCAGGTTGTGGGTTAATTTGACATAAAAGATAATCTAAAACCCCATGTCTATCTTCAATAGCCCCAAATAATCCAATTAACTCTGCACGTTCAATATTCCAAGTCGTTTTAAATTTTTCTCTTCTTCTTTGATAATGTTCGCTACAATTTGGGTATCTAGTTGAAAGAAAGTTATAAAAATCCTTTTCACTCATTAATGCTAAACTGTGGTTAGCTAACTTCCATGCAAGTTCTTCCTTATTTCTACCAGATACTACGAACATTTTTATTTCTTCCTTTAAATTTGATATTAATATTATTCTAAGCAAGATATAACTAATATTTAAATCTTTCTGTTTTAATTACTATAAAGATATAACAAAAAATTAATTAATCAATACTCAATTCCCCTTCTCGCCTCCCAATCCTTAGGATGTTTTAAAACCCTAATTTCACCACTTTTATCAATAAAAAAATAAAAATTTAACTATTTAAACTTTTTTAACAACTCATCATAGTCACATCCTCTTTTCAACATACAAGAAGTACATCCTTAACTCCCGCTACTGCCAAATCCAGCCTCTCCCCTAACAGTTTCCTCCAAGCTTTCAACCTCTTCAACAATAACTCTTTCAACTTTTTGAATTAGCAGTTGAGCAATCCTATCGCCTCTTTTAATCTCAAAAGCTTTGTCCCCAAGATTCTTTACAACAACCCTTAATTCTCCTCTATAATTGCTATCAATAACACCAGCTAATGCATGCAATCCAGAATTAGCAGCTAAGCCACTTCTATCTCTAACAGAACCAAAATATCCATAAGGAATCTGTACTTTTATTCCAGTACTAACAGTATATAATTCACCAGGCTTTAAAGTATAATCTTCTCTAGATCTTAAATCTAAGCCAGCATCTCCATCTCTAATATACTCAGGTAAATTTATCTCTTTATTCAATCTTTGAATCTTTAAATTTAGCATTTTTTAACACCTCGTAATACTGCATTTCATACATATTTCGCATCCTTCGCTTAATCTCATTGGACCACCGCATTGAGGGCATAAATTATAACTCATTTTTTCTACTATCATCTTTTCTTTACCATCTTTCTTTTCTCCTATCTTATATTCTTCAGCTATTTTTTTAAGTTGGTGAGATACAGCGTCAGGCAGTGAACGGATCCATTTTCCATCAACAACTATTTGTGTTTTACCGCCTATACCTTCTAATTTTTCTATCAAATATTCAATTGGTACTCCAGCTCTCAAAGCTGCAGATAATACTATTGCAAATCCATCCATAGTTGCTGTAAGGTCACCACCTATTTCGCCAATTCTAATAAATGTTTCATATGGTTTAGGATTGTTTGGATCTGTCTTATCAAAGTTAAAAGTAAAGAAGGCTTTACCAAAAGGGGTATGCATCTTTGGTGTAGGCCCTTCAACTTTATCTGGTCTTGGCATCATCAGTCTTTCTCTAATTAAATCTTCTAAATTATTACCATCTAGCATTTTCTTTGTGCCTTTAACCTCTAGAGGCTGTCCAAACCTTGTTCCGTCTCTATAAAAAGTAGTTCCTTTAATACCAAGATCATGAGCTAAAATAAATGCTTCTTCAATATCATCAGGAACTGCATTAGCTCTAAAATTAGTCGTTTTACTTATCGCATCATCAGTATATCTTTGAACAACAGCCTGCATTTTTAAATGATCTTCAGGACTTATATCATAAGTTGTAACAAAAATTCTTTTTAATCTCTCAAGACTTCTGCTTCTTGCTCTGAATTGTTCTTCACCTTCTCCCTCTTTTCTTTTTACAGTAAATCCCTGCATTGAACCCCTTCCAGCATTTTCCAAAAAGTCAATAAATTCTTCTTTATCTTTCTCACCAAAGAAAATTGGATATTTCTTTATTTTCTCCTCTAATATTTGATTGATCAATTTAATTTCTGTACCTTGGACTGTTGTCCTTGTATAAGTTAAGGCATATTCTGGTTCACAACCGCCTGTAGTTTGAGCTACGAAACCTGTTGTACCTGTTGGAGCTATAGTTCTTCTAATAGCATTTCTCATTGGTTTTCTATGCCGTAGTGAGCTATGTCTAAAATTAGGGAATTCTCCAAATTTTTCAGCTCTTTCTGTAGATCTTTTATCACTTACTTCAGCCATATAAGACCATATCTTTTCAACTAAATCTCTGCCTTCTTGTGAGTTATAAGGAATTTCAAGATTGTAGAGCATATTTGCTAAGCCCATAAAGCCCAATCCAATCTTTCTATTGCTTTTTTGTGTGGCTTCTATCTTGCTATCAGTAAATTTGTTTTGATCTATAGCATTATCCAATATATCCATCATAAGAATTGTATTCTCTGCTAATCTTGCCCAATTTATTTCATAATCCCCATTGCTTTTTACGTCAAGAATTTTTTCCAAATTTACATGACCTAAAACACAAGCTTCATACGGAAGCAGGGGTTTTTCTCCGCAAGGATTTGTTGCTTTTATAACTCCAACACCTATAGGAAATATTCCTTCTTGTTTTACTGAAAGTTCAACTATCTCATCCAAACTTAATCCTTCTAATCCTTTTTCTTTGATGAATTGATCAAATTCTCCCCTTTCTTTTAAAGCTTCAAAGAAATGTCTTGGGTGTGTTGGATTACCATCATTAATATGGCCTAAATCAATAATTCCAGGTTCACCATTAAACCATGACCCATATGCAATATGTTTCATAACTTTCTTTGCATCCAAATAAATAACACCATTATCGCCTACTTTTCCAATTACTCTATCATTTTCATCCATTCCTTCTGCCAGCCAAGGACTTAGAATATCAGTACCATTATCTGCTAATAATAAAGATAATCTTGTTTTTCTATTCATTCTCTGAGTAGCTACTGCTTTCTTTAATTGCTCTACAGTATAATATCTAGAAACTTGAGGTCTTTCTTTTGGATTATGATGCGGATTAACTAAAGGATAAAATTGTGCTTCTCCATCAGATCTAACCGCATTAAAGAACTCATGAAACACTCCTATAGAGATATTTGCAGCAGGAATCTCTCCATCTCTTCTTTTAGCATAAACAAATCTCATTATATCTGGATGGTTATAATCAAGCATGAACATATTTGCTCCATCTCTTTTGCCACCCTGATTTATTGTTAAACCCAAAACTTTTGAATAAGCAGACATAAAACTAACTGGTCCGTCAGTTATCCCACCAGTGCCGCGAACTGATTCGTTAGCTGGTCTTAAATTCGAGAAATTAAAACCAGTGCCACCTGTTCCTGCTTGGATCTCAGAAGCTCTAGACATAGTATCAAAAATAGAATCTCTTGAATCATACATCTCTAAAACAAAACAGGCAAATAATTGAGCTTTTTGTTTTTCTTCTTGATCTAAATCATTTAATACAGCTTCTAATCTCTTTTCTGGAACTTGATCTTTTATTGCCAAAATTCTATCTCTATAATATTTCGCAGCAAGGGAATGAGCAGAATTAGCCATATATGGTGTATTAGGAAAAATTTCCTTATTAATAAATTTTTCAAAAACTCTTCTAACAGTAGCATCAAAATCTAAAGAAGGATCATTTTTTACTAGACCCTCTGCAACAGACATAGCAGCCCTAAAAAACACCATTTCAGGAGTCTCATTGTATTGATTAGAAGCAACATCTTTCCTTCCCCATTTATCTAAAACAATTTTATCATATCTGGGATTTTCATCTCCTCTAGCTTGCCTAACATAATCCGGAAGAACCCGCCATTTCAATCTTAATCTGTCAAGGTCATAAATCCCAGGTCTTTTGTCATCTCCAAGATTTTCCTTATGAATTCTCAATCCAGGCTCAACTTCAACATAATGATCAGCTTGATCAGTTTTGATATCTACGCTTGCAACCATTTATCTCACCCCTCTCTTAACTATCATTAATTCCTTTTCAAAATCCCCTAAATCTTCAAATTCTCTATAAACAGATGCAAATCTTATATAAGCAACCTTATCTAATTTCTTCAGTTCTTTCATAACTAAATCACCAACAACCTTGCTTTGAACATCACTCGAGTTCATCTCCCTCAACATTGCCTCAATCTTATCTACAACTATATCAATCTGCTCTTGACTAACAGGCCTTTTCTCGCAAGCCCTTAAAATCCCCCCTCTAAGCTTCTCCCTCTTATATTGCTCAACTCTTCCATCTTTTTTAATTATCCCCAAATCAGTCTCAATCCTCTCATATGTTGTAAATCTTTTATTGCACTTTGCACATTCTCTTCTTCTTCTAGTTGATAATCCCTCTGAATCCCTCTTGTCTATTACTCTTGTTTCCTCACTCTTGCAGTATGGGCATTGCATATTTAACCACGTAAATTAAACACGTTAAAAATCCGGTTAACCCGGAAAATATACAATATATTGTACTTTTAAAACATTTATATACAACTAATTGTGTTTGTAGAATGAGCTTATTTATAAGCATTTCTTAACTCTAAAAGTTATAAATTAAAATTTATATTCTATAATTTATTCTATAATTTAGGTGCAAAGAATAAAAAATTCCACCCTAACAACTTTTAAATACACTCTTTCTTTGAAATAATATCATGAAATGCGAGGTCTGCAAAGAAAAAATTGAAGAGACATTTCTAGAAAAAATTAAAGGGACTTATTTTGTGAAAGGAAAAAAGAAATCTCCTGTTTGCAATAAATGCCAAAAAAAATATTCATCAAAAGAGATTAAAGAAAAGCTAAAAATATCTTAAAAATTAAAAAACTGTAAAATTGCCTCTGTAGCTCAGCCAGTTAGAGCACGGGTTTCGTAAGAAAACTTTAAAAAAGTTTTTCATCAAGAATGATAACATTTTAGAAGAAGAAGGAAAGAACCTGAGGTCGCAGGTGCAAATCCTGCCAGAGGCTTTATATTAAAAGTGCGAAATACAAATATTTAAATTTAAATCAAGAATATCTTTCCAATTAAATAA
>CAZCNK010000015.1:0-2685 GCA_964500345.1 Candidatus Woesearchaeota archaeon
CATTATAGCAGGGGTAATCCTGCAAAAGGAGAACTGCAAGAAAGAAGACTGAGAGCTATGGCTCACTATCCTCTCTGGGAACAACTTCAGAAAGAATTAAGATCAAAAGTTGGGGAGCTTACTATAGATAATGCAGTAATTGGTATAGAGCAAGGAGTTGGCGAGAGTTTAGTTTTAAAGTTGCAGGAAATTGGAAAACAATCTACAGAATATAGGAAACTAGAGATGATAATGCCAGATCAAGTTCTGGATGCAATTATGGGGTATAAGAATCCTTCTTACACTGCTCCATTATCACCTTTAATGCGGGACATAGCTTTAATTAGAGAAGAACATCAAAGAAAGATGAGAAAAAGATAATTCTAATTCTTACTCTCTACTCATCTCGGTTAATTCTTGTTGGAGATTTTGAGAATGAGCAATTAATTGAGACATATCAAACTCGAGTTTTTCTGCGAGAGATTTGAGATCATTCAATTGCTTATTTATCATGTCTTTTGATTCAGAAACTGTTTTGGGAACAATAACGTCAGAGCCAACATTAACAAGAACCTTTTTTGAATTTTTTAATTCTCCCTCAACATAAATTCCAGAGCCTAACTGAGAATAGGTTTTTGCTGGTGTTTTTACTTTTTCTAAATCCTCCAAACTATTAGATAGATTTGTCAATTCCACAATCTGCTGATGCATTAACATAAGTTGTTGCTGCATCTGGTTTAAATGCTGAGAAATAGCTTGGAATTCAACATATCTCTTTTGAAATTCTTCCTTTTTATTTTCTTCTTGCTTTTTGTTCATTTCTTTTTCTCTTTTTTCTTAGTCTTTTTATTTTCTTCTTTCTTCTCTGTTTTATCTTTTACAACCTCTTTATCATGCTTTTCTTCTTTCTTTTCTTTAGCTTCTTTAACTTTTGGTTTTTTCTCTTGAACCTGAACTTGAATTCCAATCTTATTTAATTCTTCTATTATTTCAGAGTGAGAAGCCCCTTTTTTTATCTTTAGCATTTTTTCTGTTGGCTCCAGATGCAGAATATTACATCTCTTTCTTCTAACTTGGCCATCTATTAAAACAAAGTTATCGTCTATTTTCTCAACTACAACGCAATACTTTCCAGCTTCTCTTCCTGCAAGTTTGACGCATATCCTTCCAATATCTATCATTTTGCTTTAATTTATTTTTTTGTTTATTTGATTTTTTTAATTTAATTACTTGTTTTTCAAATTTCTAACTTTTGATATAATTTCTTGGCGCATGCAAGCAGAACATAAAATCCCACCAAATGGTCTTTCAGGTCTTTTCTTTGTTTTTGGAATTTTTTTCATTTTAAATGGTAGTTCTCTTAAAGTTCCGTGCAATGATTTACCACAATTTGCACAGCTTGCTAATTTGGGTTTTCTTCTCTCGTAGTGAATTTTTATAGCTCCACCTGGCACTTTCTTAAAGATTTTCCTCAATGACCTTGATCTTTGTCTTGGTGTTGGCATTTTCTTTCTTTATTTTCTTCTTATTATATTTGTATTATGTTTGTGTTTATTAGCTAATTTTAGCTAATATTAAATATTTTTCTTATTACTAGGCTAAAAATTATAGATAGGATTATATAAGCTCCTAGCCATCCTAGCCTAAAGCCAAAGAGATTTAAAATAGTAAGTTTTTTATTGTTTACTTCTATTTGCTCCAAGCTTGAGCCTTTTATTGTTTTTATTGGATTTTCATATTTTTGCTCATTTGTTATTAAAATATCTTTTTGAAATTCTTGATCATTGTATTTAAAAGCGAGTATATGTTTTCCTTCTTTTCCAATTAAATTCCAAGAGACTTTTCCATTTTCGATTTGCTTTACTTCTTGATCTTGATCAATAGCTTTTACTTTATCTGGTAATAGGACAGTAACATTACCCTGATAATCCTCTTTGAAGTTTAATGTTGCAATAAACTCTTGATCTGGTCTTATTGGTTCAAAAGCCATGAATGAATTTAACCAGCTAAATAATAAGATGACTGGGATAAATGTAATTAATGTTGGTTTCATTGAATGTTTCATATATTCTAAATTTTTTGACCAGAGTTTTTGATTTAACTGCATTGCCTTTTCTGGACTATCTCTAAGTTTTTTTAATTCTTCTTTCATTAGGTTCATTTCATTTTTAATTTCTTTGAGCAATTTTTGATTTGTAAATAATTTATAGATTAAGGTTACAAGGGCTGTTAGTAGTAAGGAAATGATTATTACAAAAAGCAAGGGGTTAAGCCCAAGAACAGGTTTAAAGATAAGATTAAAAAAATCATTAAGCATTATTCCATCACCTTTCTTAAAGCAGGATGCATATCCATCATATGATGCTGAGCAATATCCTCGTATAATCTGTAAATAATCATGACTGTTAAGAGTATTGAGGTTCCATTTGATAAGGCTCCTAATAAGTCTGCTGCTGCTGCTAAAACTCCAATTGTAATTCCCCCTAGTACAGTTAATGGAAAGATGTATCTATTTAGTAATTGTTCAACAACTCTTGGATCTCTTCTAAATCCTGGAATTTGTAATCCAGAAGACATAATTTGCTTAGCTTGAGTTGATGCATCCATTCCTGAAGTTTGAACCCAGAAAATGGAAAATATTGTTGCTGCTCCTATTAAAAATAAAGCATAAACTGTTCCATGGGCAATGTCAATCCCCCTTAAAGA
>CAZCNK010000015.1:2695-18321 GCA_964500345.1 Candidatus Woesearchaeota archaeon
AAAGATCCTGTAATGATGCCTTGGATTATATTTGGAGGGAATAACCAAGCAACTAAACCAGTAGCGGGGATATTTCCAATGAAAGTTCCTAGAACTGGTTTGCCCCAATTTTCTAAAAGTCTTGCCCAGAGTTGTATATTTGCAATAAGGGCAGCTGCTAAGATTACTGGAATATTTGATGTATAGATAAATCTTAATGGCCATCTTATTCCATGCCCTCTTATTCTTCCAAAAGACAATGGAATTTCAATTCTCATTCCTTGACTGTATACAGCAAATAAAAAAACAATAATTGTTGCAAGTATTGTTGCTAGAGCTAACACAGCTCCTATTGGATTTCTACCAATTAAAGATGTGAAGAGAACCCAAACTTGACCAATAGGAGCTTGGCCTGTGCCTAATGCTAGGGTTCCTGCACTTGTTAAAGGAGAGAATGCCCTAATGAAAATTTCTGCTGAGACACCTGCTGCTATGAATAAGGAAACACCAGAGCCAAAACCCCATTTACTAACAACTTGATCCATATAAACAACTAATAAACCTCCCAGGATCAATTGGATTACAAGAAGAGACTGCATTGGAAAATAAAGAGATGTTCCAAGCAGATTTTGTGATGGTGAAAGACCGCCCATAAAAACATAAACTGCTGCTTCGAATATTATGAAAAAAATTGTCATAATTTTGTTAAGGGATTCAAAATATTTTCTTCCTTCTTTAGTTGTTGTGTCTATTTTTAGAATTTGAGATCCAACTAAGAGCTGCAAGACTATTGATGCTGTGACTATTGGGCCAATTCCTAAAGATAATATTGAGCCAAAACTAGCTCCTAATATTATTGAAAGAGATTTAAATTGTGAGAGTGCATTTTCTCCTAAACCAAACAAAGGAATTACTGACAAAAGAAAAAAGGCTATTAAAATGATTATGGTCCATTTTAATTTTATGTTGAATGATAATTTTTTCTCTAGAGGCCCTTTAACCTCTGGAAGATAGGAGATAATATTTTCAAGATTCATTTTTATTTTGTTTTTAGATTATAATTTCTCTAAAATTGTTCCTCCTGCTTTTTCTATTTTTTCTTTTGCCTTTTTAGAATAACTTGGAATTATTATCTTGTGTTTCATTTTTGGATTTCCTTCTGATAGCAATTTAGTATAGCCCAACTCTTTTAGATTTATTTCCTCTTTTTCTGGCAGATCTTTAATGTTAATTGTTTTTTCTTCTTTTCTTAAAGATGGATGTAACTTAAAGCCGTGCTTTCCAAAATATTCCCTTCCAAAATACTTTAATATAGATGGTTTTTTCTGGTGAGCTCTTTTTCCAGAGCCGGCCATACCTCTGCCTCCCCTGTTGCCAGCTCCTCTATGTTTTTTAACGCCTCCACCATGATATTTAGAGCCGCGCAGTTTTCTGACTTTTTTTCTTTTGTTGACTGTCATTTTTAATTTTTTATTTTTCAGTTTATTTTGGATTTATTTTTTAGTTTATTTCAGATTTATTTTTTTAATCTTTTTATTTTGATTTTTAATTTCTTTTAATTTTTATGTATTAAATCATTTTTTTTATTAAATCATTAATCTTGTCTTTTCTATAACCAACAACACCCCCCATTGAAAATGGAACTTTGATTCCTTTTCTTTCAAAACCTTTTTTTGGGGGATTTAACTTGAAAAACTTTTTTAATCCTGGGACATCATCAAATTCTTTTTTAAAATTCATAAAATCATTTACAAATTGCTGTAAAGTCATGTCAAGCTTTGTTTTTAAATAAGATTCTGTAAGGGGTTCTTTTCCTGGCAATTTACCCCTTTTTTCTAAAAGCATCTTCATTGTTTCTTCATTAATTTCACCCCAAGTTACTGCATTTTTAATAACATCTAACATTCCTATGTAAGTATTTGTATTTGGAATAACAACACAGGTATTTTTCTTGTACAATCTGAGCAACTCTAAGGTTTTCTTGACATTAACATTTAATCCAGGTCTTCCTTTAATTCTTATTACTGCAATTCTTTTCTTTGTTTCTTGCTTTTTTTCTTGCATTTTTAATTTTTTATTTTTCAGTTTATTTTAAAATATCTTGTTTTCTTCCATCAATAATCCCACCAATCTTGATTAATTTTTCATCGACTTTAACTTCTGATAATCTTTTTAAAGCTTCAAAACAGGCTTTGATAGCATTAAGTTTTGTCCTTGTTTGGCCTGACAAGTTTGCATAAATATCTGTAATGCCTGCTAATGATAAAACTTTTCTTATTTCCTTTTCTGTGATTAATGAAGTTCCCCTAGGAGCAGGCAATAATTCAATTCTGCATGAGCCACATCTTGCTGAGACTTGAAATGGAATTGAATGAGGAGTTTTGCAACCACATGCCCAAGATCCGCAGCCCCTTCTTATCTTTATAATGTTTAATTTGGCATTTCTTATTGCTTTTTCTCTTGCAGGAACTGTTTCTTTTGCTTTTCCATAACCAATTCCAACGTAGCCATCTTTATTACCCATTGCAACAAGAGATGCAAAACTTGGCTTATTTCCTTCTGCTGTCTTTTTTTGAACTTGTCTCCATATTGTTCTTTTCCCTCCACCAAATTTCCCTTTTGACTGCCCAATGAGCAATATTTCAGATTGAAGATTGGGAATTAAAGAATCAACAATCTCTGATTCAAGTATTGGCAAACCAGAATCCAGAATTTGATCAATGTCTGTAATTTGACCAGCTTTTACCTTTCTTCCTAAATCAGTAACTGGGGTCCAAGACTCTTTATCAAAAGTTTTTTCCCTAGATACTCCTATAGGTGCTTCTACTTTTTTAACTTCTCCAACTACCTCTTGTCTTGCTTCTCCCTTATTAGGTAATCTTTTTCTTGCCATTTTTGATTTTTTACTTATTATTTTGTTATCGATTTCTGCAATTCCTGCATTATTTTAGACTTTACTTGATCAAAATTTATATTTTTCAAATGCTCTCCTTTTATCCTTTTCTCATCAGGCAATATCTCTTTTGAAAATTGAATTGAAATTCCTGCATCTGATACTCCTTTAATAGCTGCAAATATAACACCCCCCTTAGTTTTTTTATTTAAGCCAATATCTGGAACTAAGGAAAGGATGTTCTTTTGCTTTGCTTTAATTCCTGCCAACAAACCAGTTAGATACGAAGAGGGTGTATTTCTCGTATAACCTTGAAAACCAAATTTTTTTAATATTCTTGAGTTAACTGTAAATAAGACTTTATCTCCATTTTCATTATATTGAACTAATTGAATTACTATTGATTTTAATGATTTTCTAATTACTAAACGTGGCTTTCTTGATTTGAGCAAAGCTAATCTTGCTTTATAATCAGTCTTATTTAGTCTTTTCCGCTTGTAGATTAACCTTTGTTTCTTTTTCATTTTTTATTGGTTCTTTTAATTTTAATATTCCATGCTCCTCTAAGTATAACTTGATGTGGCGAACACTTCTAAAGAATCCACCTTTGGATTTTTGATAAAGAGTTCTATAGATAATAGAGGTTATATCTTTTTTATTGTGAAGTGATTTTAAAAATTTCCTTTGAGCCCTGATTTTATTTATCCAAGATCTTTTTTTTCTATTTCTAGCAGTAAACTTTCCTTTTCTGGAGCCAGGACCTTTTCTCCTTCCCTTGCTTTTTTGTATTCTGATTTTTCTAGAGCCATATCTTGATTTTCCCTTAATATGCATTTTTTTTACCATACCTTTATCTATTAAGGCTCTGATGTCTGATTTTGTTATTGCTTGTTTTATCTCTTTTAAATTAGCTGAATCAAAGCGAATTCTATTTAAACCGCATTTCAAAAGTTGGGATGCAATCCTTCTTTGAGTTCTGAGCTGTTTCATTTTTACTTTGAATTTATTTTTAATCTTATTTATTTCCTAATTAGTTGCTTCTTTATTTTTTCTCCAAAACTTTTCTCTTCTCTTCTTTATCACTCTTTTCCTTTTCTTCTGGAGTTTCTCCCTTTTTCTCCTTGGCTTTTTCCTCTGCTTTCTTAAGAGATTCTTTCTTTGCTTTTTCTTTTTCCTGAATCTTTTTGCTTTTTTCTTCTTTCCTCGATTTTAAGCTTGATTCAATTTGAGCAATGTAAGAAGCAGGATCTTTAATGTTTAGCACTTTTAATTTTAAGTCAAGTGCTTTTTTTAAAATTTCTAATTTCTTTTTAGATCCTAATTTTCCTGATAGAATAAATGCGCCTTTTACATTTAATAAGTCTTTAACATTTGAAACAAGAACTTGCCTATAACCTGAACTTGTTAATCCACGAACGAGTTTAGGGGAGCTAAAACCGATGGATGGTTGCCTTCTATGGCCTTTTATTTTTTTTCTCATCCTTGAGTGCTCGCCTTTTGGAGAGACCCATTTTTTCTCAAGCCTTTTTAGCTTGTGAGCATCCTGCCTTAGAAAATTGGGTTTTTTAGATTTAATTAGACTTCTAAATAATAAAAGCTCTTGAATTCTCTTATTTTCTTTATTTCCAATTTCTTTGTTTATTGTGGTTTTGATGTTATCCATATTCCATCCTGAAAAACTCTTCTGTCTCTTGCTTTTATTCTTGTTACAATCTCGAGATTTGCAGCTGTTTGTCCTGCATTTTCTAAGTCTATTCCAGATACAGTAACAGTATCTCCTTCAACCTTAACATTAACATCTGGTAAGATTTTAGATATCCTTGGAATTTTTTCTCCTAAGAAGTTGCTGATTAAAACCTTGTCTTTTTCAACCTTTAGAGACATTGGGAAATGGCCAGAGCAAACTTTTAGCTGGTAAGTAAACCCATCTTGAACACCTGTCATCATGTTTTGAATATGGGACTTAAATGAGTAAAGGATTCTTTTGTAATCTCTTGAACTAATTTCTGAGCTCAAAACAATTGAAGAGTTTTCTTTGAAGATTTTTATTTTTGGATAGATAAATTTTTTTTCCAGTTCTCCTAATTTTCCCTTAACTTTTACTAAAGAGTTGTCTAGATTTACGTCTACTCCGCTAGGAATATTAATTTTTTCCGAGATTTCTTTTTCCTTTTTCTCAGATTTTTTTGCTTTTTCCACTTTCATTTTTTATTAACTTTAATAAATTTTTAATAAATGTAAGCTAAAAGAGACCCTCCTGTATTTTTTTCTTTAGCTTCGTTGTGAGTCATTATTCCTTTTGATGTGGAGACTATTAAAAAACCAAAATCTTTTGCTGGTAAAAATCTCTTTTCGAATTTTTCAAATTCTGTTTTTGCAACAGAAAATCTTGGTTTAATGACGCTACATTTGTTTATTCTCCCATTTAAGTTGACACTAACAATGCTGCCTTTATTATCTTCTACAATCTCATAACCATTAATGTAATTATTTTGCTTCATTATTTCAAGGATTTTTTTGATTATCTTAGACACTGGCCTAGAAGAGCAAGTAGTTTTACCTCTAGCTTGAGCATTCATTATCTTCGACATTAAATCTGCTAATGGGTCTGTTAACATTTTTCATCAATTTTCATAATTTTTATCTCTCATTCAGTTCTCATTCAGCTATACTTTTTAAATCCAATTTTTAAAGCAATTTCTCTAAAACACTGCCTGCATAAATTTAGTCCATATTTCTGAATATGCGCACCAGTTCTCCCACATCTCTTGCATCTTCTCAACAAATTTCCGCAAGATCTTTTTTTTGGAGCATTAAACTTCTTATATTTAGCTAGTTTGACTGGCTTTACTTTTAATTGCTTAAAGACTTTTATGTAATTGCTTGATGTCATTTTAGATTATCTCCACATCAAATTTATTTTTTACAAATTCAATTGCTTCTTCTTTTGTTATTCTATGTTTTGCAGGAATTTTTCTCTTTTGGATTGTTCTCTTCTTGATTCTGTAACCAGGCCTCGTTAAAGTAACGGCAACTTCTAAACCAATAATTCCGATAGAGGCGTCATATTCTAGATTAGGAATAGTAAGGTATTCTGCAATTCCAAATGCAAAGTTTCCATCTTCTCCAAATTTAGACATCGGCATTTTATAATTTAAAGCTCCAAGTAGTTTTTTAAGAGTTTCTTCAGCTTTCTCTCCTCTTAGAGTAACTTTAGCTCCAATTTCTAATCCAGGCCTAATACCCCAAGTTGGGATTCTCTTCTTAGACTGAGTTGAAATAGGCTTTGAACCTGAGATTTTAGAAAGCAATTTAATTGCCTTTTCTAGCTTTTCTCCAGGAGCTCCTGTGCCAATATTTAAGGTAATTTTCTCTATCATAATCCTTCTCATTGGATTTTCACTTTTTTGGATTGTGTTTTGAAATGTATTTTGTTTCATTTTCTATTCATTTTCTGAGGTCTTTATCTACTACAAATGCGTATTCTTTTAATGTCTCAAATGTCTCATTTCCTATCTTAAAAGTAACTTTTGCATCCTGGACTCCTTTAAATGCCTTAATAGATTCTACTGCCCCAAAAGATCCAACATGCTTTCCTGATGTCAAATATATATAAGCATTTTTTTCTAATTTTAAATGCTTGACGATTTTTTTATTAGAAACTAAAACTGAATCTCCAACTTTATAGGCATCCTTAGTATTTTTATCAACTAAAATATTCCAGCTATTATGAAGGTTTAATTGTAAGATTCCTTTTTTAAGTATCTTTTTTCCAATAATTTTACATAAATTTTCATTGCAATATTCTTTCTTGACTTTTTGAGGGTAAATTTTTCCATTTTCATCAAATAAAATTATAAAATTATCGCCAATTTCTGGAATTTCTAATATATCCATAATTCCAACAGGGTAATTTAATTCTTTTACAGGTTTTTTATTAACTAAGACTTTTTTATCATTAAATAACTTTTTAGCTTCTCTTGCATTAACAACTAATTTTAGAATATCTCTTAGTATGACAACTATTGGTAGGGAATTAGAAATACTATGGGAACCAGGCATGGGCTTAGCTATGAATTTTATTCCCTTTCTCTTAATTGCCCATGATCTTGGGGCTGGTAATCTTTTAAGGTGCGCCATTTTTTATATTAATTTTACAATTTTTTATTTTTTACCATTATCTTTTCTTTTTCTCTCTAATATTCTTCTTCTTTTTTTATCGTCTAAATTTAATTCAATAATCTGCAAGTTTGATGGATGTATTGGAACATTAACCTTTGTTCCATCTTTCTTGACGACTTGGCAGCCATCAATGTAAACCTTTATATTTTTTCTGTCAACATCTACAATCGAGCCATTGTGTTTTTTAAACTGCCCACGCATAACTTTAACTTTATCTCCTTTTCTTAATGAAAGAGATCTAATACTATATTTTTTTCTTAATTCTTTTGATAGGTTTGCAGAGAGGAAATTTTTTCTAATATGAAGGGGAGCATTGTAAAGATATTTTCTTTGCTTCCTAGGTTTTTTGCTTGATTTCCAAGATTTTGAAAATTGTTTCATTTTATTTTTTGATTCTATAATATCATGCTTGCTACCTTTCCAATTCCAGGCCATCTATCAGCTGCCTCTTTTGCTATTGGACCCTTAAAGATGGTGCCTTTAGGAGTTCCTTTGTCATCTTTTAAGATAACAGCTGAATTGCCTTCAAAGCAAACTCTTGTTCCATCTAATCTTCTATATTCTTTTTTTTGCCTTACTATAACTGCTGGTACCACTTGTTTTCTCATTGATGTTACTCCTTTTATGACAGATGCAAGAACAAGATCAGAGACGCCACAAGCAGGCATTCTTCCCTTTACTGTTTTTGCACCCTTAACAGAAACAATTCTAATTACCTTAGCCCCTGAATTATCACATGTTTCAATTAATGAACCATGCGGAATTGCTTTTCCGATCCTTGCTTTAATCGCTTTCATTTTTTATTTATCTTTTATGACTTATTATTTTTTATCTTTTAAAACCTCAATAGCTACAAAATGCTTTGTTTTGGATATTGGCCTTGATTCCATGATTGTGATAGTGTTCCCTTTTTCAACATCCAAACATGGAGGAACATGAGCTTTAATTCTGGTTCTTCTCTTTTCATATCTCTCGTACTTGTAAAGATAATACTGCCTTTGAAATTCAACTGTTGCAGTTTTATGAACAACATTTCTGATTACATTTCCTGTAAATGTTCTTCCTCTCAAAGATATTTTACCATGAAATGGACAATGGGCATCACTGCAAATCTTAGTAGGTTGCACTACATCAATTCCAATGTTCTTTATTTTTTGCTCTTTCTTCATTTTGATTTTATTTATTTTTTTAAAGTTTTAAAATCGAAATTTTTTCTTTAGTCTGTCTTCTGGTCTTCCGATTAAAATTTCCCCGTTGATTTTGTAGACTTTATCTTTTATTTTCATTTTTAATGTTATTTGCTCTTTCAACAATTTTTTTTCTTGACCATTTTCATTCTCTATAACTATAGTAAATTTTGTTTCATCAACTATCTTTCCTTTAACTCCTATTAAGGATTCATTCTTAGCATTAACTACTTCTGCATTTAGGCCGATCAGCTCGTACCTTGCAATGTTCTTTGACATGATTATTCTGCTTTAATTGATTCTTGTGCAAAGCCTAGTTTTATGAGCTCTTCTTTTACTTTTTGTCTGTGGTCCCCTTGCAGCTCTATTATATTGTCCTTAACTGTGCCGCCACATGCAAGCTTTGACTTTAGCTTTTTTGTTAGTTCTTTTAGATCAATGTCTTTCGGATTTATCCCCTTAACAACAGTTGTCAATTTTCCAAATTTTTTGGTTACTAACAGTACTCGTATTCTCTGTTCTTCTTTTGCAATAGTCTCACAGACGCAGAGCTCTTTAACAAGCCCGCACTTCATACAAACTTCACTCATGCTTATTTTTTCTTAACCTCCTTAGTTTTTGATTTTAGTTTATCTTGCGAAGATTTTTCTTTAGTTTTTTCTAATTCAATATTTTTATTTTCAAATTTCTTTTTGTGCATAATTGTATAAATTCTTGCGATTGTTTTTTTAATGGCCTTAATTCTTCCAGGATTTTCTGGAGTAGTCTTTGTGGAAAGTTTAGCGTTTATCTTCATTAATTCCTTTTTTAAATCATTTAATTTCTCTTTCAATTGCTCAACATTCAGCTGTTTTAATTCGCTTTTTTTTATTATTGCCATTTTTATTCTTTAGTTTCTTTTGTTTTAATTTTTGTTGATCTCTTTGATTTCTTTTCTTTAGCTTCTTCTTTCTCCTTTTCCTTAGTCTTGGTTTTAGTATCTTCCTTTTCTTCTTCTGAACTTTGACTTTCAGTTTCTTGGGTTTTTTTAGCAGTTTCTTGAATTTGCTTTTCTACTTTGTCTAATTCTATTTTCCCTAATTTTAATTTATCTGGCAATTCTATATCTGGCGTCATTATGTTTACCTTAATTCCTAGTGTTCCTGACTTAAGATTTACTGCTACTGTTGACCTGTGGATCTTTGATAATGCAATTTCCCCAGATTTTTTTAGATAACCGGCTGCAAATCTCCAAGACTTGGCTCTTGAACTTGGAACTTTGCCAGAAATTAGTATTTCAACACCAACAGCACCAGCATCCATTACATCCTGCAAAGTTCTGTAACCAATTGACTTGAATCTATTAAGGCCATATCTTTCGATGTTGTATGCAATTTTTTCAGCAACATAGTGAACATCTAACATTGGATTTTGAACTTCACCGATCTCTATTTGCGGATTTTCTAGTTTGAATTTTTTCTTTAAAACTTGAGTTAGTTTTTTTATATTGTCTCCTTTTCTTCCAACTACCAATCCTGGTCTTGTTGTGTAGACAGTTACTTTTTCTCCTAGAGGAGTTCTATGAATTTCTGTATGGGAGTAGCCTGCTTTAGATAAAACTTTAGAGATATACTCTTCTATCTTGAATTCTTTTATCTTTTGAGAAACAAATTGCCTTTCTATCATTTTTCGCTTGTTGTTTTTGTAGACTCTACTTTTTTAATGGTTTTTGGGGGATTCTCTTTTTTATTTTTTATAATTTTTTTCTCTTTATTTTCTCTTTCTTCAATCTCTGATGCTATGATGTCTATGTGAGTCCTCTTCATTTTAATTCCTCTTTTTCTTCCGAAATGAAATGGACGAGAAGCCTTATTTGGAATAATAGTTTTGATGTAAAGTTTGTTTATATCAAGACCTTTATTTTGAGCATTAGCTTCTAGAGAGTCTAGTAATTTCATTATTTCTCTTGTAGATTTTTGCGGGTATCTTCCTGGACCGATACTTGACTTATGGCCAACGTCCATGTTGAATCTTCTAAATGGAACAGCTATTTTTTTATCGAGAACATTTTGCAATAGTATTTTTGATTTTTTAATAGATTTCCCTCTAATAAAGTTTGAGATTTCAATTGCTTGCTTTGTCGAGATTGATAGGTCTCTTCCTCTAACGATTGCAAATTCTTGTTGTATTTTATTTTCCATTTTACTTGGCCTTTGAAGCAACAGCAGTGCTTGATTTTGTAGCTCCGATACCTGGTGCTGAATGCTCAACTTTTTGTCTTGTTGTTGTCAATTCTCCTAAATAAAATCCTAGCATTTCTTCTGTTATCTTTATTGGAACAAATATTTTTCCAGTATGGACGTGAATTGTTAATCCAACCATGTCTGGCAATACAATCATGTCGCGAGCATGAGTTTTAATTGGTTTTTTATAAACTTCTTCTCTTGCTTTCTTAACTTTTGCAATTAAAGGCTTATTTCTCTCAAGTAAATTTTTTGTTAATGCTCTTCTTTTTCTTGAAGTTAGCAGAGTAGCAAAAGTATTTGTATCCATCTTTAACATTTCATCCATTGTTTTTCCGCGATACGTAAATTCTTTTACCATTTTAATTTTTCATCTTGTTAATTTTTGCTTTAATTTTTACTTTTAGTTTTGTAAAATTTATTTTTCCTATTTATTTTTTCCATCCTGTGCGTTTTGGTCTTAGCAAACCAACATTTCTTCCAGGTGGTGCAAATCTTGGGGCTATTTTTGATTTACCAATATGCCTTCCACGACCTGAACCAAAGGGGTGATCTACTGCGTTCATTGCAACTCCAGATGTTCTAGGATATAATTTTCCAATAGCTCTAAATTTATGATGGGCTTTGCCTGCTTTAACAAGGGGTTTTTCAATTCTCCCAGATCCAGCTATTGTTCCAATTGTCGCCCTGCATAATGGATTAAGTTGAATTTGTTTTCTTGATGGTAGCTCAACTAATACAACCTCTTCTGATGACGAGACAACTTTTGCAAATGTACCGGAAGCGCGGGCAAATGAACCGCCATCTGCTGGCAGTTTTTCTACATTAAATATTGTGGTTCCTTCTGGTATTTTTTTTAATGGCAATGTATTTCCTTCTTTTATTGGAGCATTAAATCCAGAGGCAATAGTATCATTAACTCTTGTCCCATTGGGAGCAAATATATAAGAAACTTCTTTGTTTTCATATTTAATCTTTGCAAGAGGGGCTGTATGGCCTGGGCAGTCAACTATATCAATTATTCTTCCATAGACTACTCCATTTTTTTCAATATCATCATAATTTCTGTGCTTGACATCAGCCTTCCATCTATGTGAATGGGCTAAGTAAGTCATTGTTCCGCGTCCCCTTCTTTGGCTGATAATGTTTTTTCCCATTTTACCTTGTTCTTGATTTTTTTCTTATCTTTTCCTTTAATCTTGAATTTCGTTTATTATATCAATCCTAGTTGAGTTGCAACATCCATTGCTGGAGTTTCTTGTGAAAGTTTTATGTAAGCCTTCTTTTTTCCCAATGGTGAAATTAAAGTATTTATATTGGCTATTTTAACTTTGAAAAGAGATTCAACTGCATTTTTAATTTCTGGTTTTGATGCATTTTTATCTACAATGAACGTCATTTTATTTTCTCTTTCCATCATTCTTAATGCTTTTTCTGTTATTATTGGATATTTTACTATACTGTAAGGATCTTTCATTTTTTACCTTTTGTTTTTGTTTCTTTTTCTTTTTTAATCTTTTCTTCATATTTATCAGACTTAATTTTTTCTTTTTCTTCCTTGATTTTAGTATGAATATGCTCATGTTTTTTATCAGTTTTATCAGTCTTCTTAAATTCTTCTTTAATTTCTTTTTTCTCTTTGATAACTCTTGTATCGACTCCTGCATCAAAAAATAGGTTTTCTTTTTTTAGTCTTTCAATTGCATTCTCTAAGTAAATTGTTAATCTTCCTGGAATCCCGCCAGGAGCAAGCAGATTTACATTTAGATTATTAATCTTGCAAACATCAACACCCAGAATGTTTCTTGCTGATAACTCAAGAGGGCAATTTTCTGAGACAACTATTAACGGGCCTTTTCTAGTTTTATATTTTCTGCCGCGAGACTTACCTTTCCCAGCTCTGATTTTTTTAACAGAGGTTCTTTCCAATTCCTGAGATAATTTTAAATTTTCTAAAATTTTTTTAACTTCTTTTGTGTTTGATATACTCTCAAATTTTGATTCAATAACTATTGGGGCATGTTCAAAAATATGGCCTCGGTTTTTTATAATTTCTGGTATTGAAGTTGCTGACAATGCTGATCTTATTGCCTTTCTTCTTTCTTTTATATTGATCTTTTTTTCTAAAATTTTTTCTGCTTTTGCTGGATGGGCTTTTCTTCCTTTATAAGTTCCTGGCGCAAAAGCTCCAACCCATCCAAATTGTCTTCCTCTTTTCCATAAAGCCTTTCTTGGGACCCTTGAGATTCCATGACCATAAGCTGTTCTATATTTTCTCCTTCTACGTGAGAGTTCTGCTGAAGGGCGCATTCCTGCTTTAGGAAAGACACCATAAGACTGCCTTTGAGAACTTTGATATGCTAAGAAGGCTCTCATAATTAAGTCTGGCCTGAATTCTTCTTCAAATTGCGGGGGTAACTCTATATCTTTTAGCTTATTTCCTTCCAAATTAAATAAATTTGCTTTTGCCATTTTTTATTTGATTCTTTTTTATTTTTATCTTATCTAATAATTTGAACTATTTCCGGGATTTCTTGTTTTCTATTAGATTTTATTGATTCTGTAATAATAATTGGTCTTTTGTTATGACCTGGAATAGAACCTTTCAAGAGCAAAAATTCATTTTTTATATTTCCATAATTTACAAAACCACTATTCTTATTTATTTCATTTGGATTATTTGATATTTTAATTAGCCATTTGTTATATTCAGTTCTAGTATGATAACCCATTTTTCCTGGTTGAGCAACTCTCCAGGAAACATGCGCTGGAATCCAAGGTCCTAGCGTACCAACTCCACGCTTTACTTTTTCAGATTTGTCCTGCCTAATTTTAACTCCAAATCTCTTAACTGTGCCTTGAAATCCCTTTCCTTTTGAAACAGAATGAACATCTAAAAATTGACCTTCTTTAAAGACATCACTAACTTTAATTTCTTTTCCCAGCATCTTTTTTGCATATTCCAGTTTTTGATCTTTAGAACCACCTATAGCAACTTCAAAGCATTCAAATTTTTTCTTTCCAATGCCAGTTAATTTTGGCTGAGAATGAACAAGAAGTTTTATATCATCAAAATCTTGAGGAAGCGATTGTTGAGAAGAAGAGATTTGAGAAATAGTTTTTTTACCATAATTAGTGTTTTTATAAAATCTAATTGAGGCAACTTTTAAAGATGGGCACTCAATGATTGTAACTGGAATTGAAATTTGTTGGCCTTTTGTTAAAGAAGTAGATCTGTTATCTCTTAATATTGTGTGTGCCATAGCGACTTTATAACCAAGAAAACCTAGCAATTTTACAGCATCTATATAAGGCCAATTTTTGATTCTTGGATAGATTCTTTTAGCTCTTACTCTAGGCCAAATCTGCAATGATCCTCTTCTAGGCCAATTTAACCTGTTTGCTCCTGCCATTTTTTAAATTATTTATTTAGATTTTTTAGTTTTGATTCTCTTTTTATTATTTATTAAAATCTTCTGTTCTATGGACTATATGCACCTAAAGGCATCAGGTGCCTCGCCTCTAGAATCAGTGGCTTTACTTATATCTTACTTATATTTTATCAGTAGGGTAAAAATTATCTATTGAAAGTGATTTATAAATCTTTTGAATTTTCTAAAATAGTTTAATTCTTGATTATTTTTTAAATCTAAGTAAAATTCTCTTGTTTTAAATAGATAAATTTAAATATTAGCCCAGATTCTGGAAACAAGATTAAAAATGGCTCAAAGAGAGAATATTTTGCCTGTAGCTGCAATGGAGAAATTGCTAAAGAAGGCTGGTGCAGCTAGAGTTTCTGAAGATGCAAAAGAAGCTTTAAGAGAGGTTCTGGAGGATATTTCTCAAGGTTTAGGAGAAAAAGCTGTTTAATTTGCAGCACATTCTGGTAGAAAAACAGTTAAGGCTAGTGATGTGAAGTTGGCTGCTAAGTAAGATATAAAGGCCATATAAAACCCAGATAGGTTGTACTATTCTTTAAAGCTATATGGTAAAACTTAAATATAGGCCTTATTTAAATTTGTTAAATTTTGGGAGGTTAAAATGACAAATAGATATGAGTTTTATATTTTTGCAAGAGTACTAGATAGGATTGAAAAAGAAACTAGATATTATGGAGTAACTATTGAGTATAGTGATAATGGAAGTAGAGTGACTGCATTAAGAGAAAAGAGCTTGGAAGGCATTGGAATAGCTGCCTTGAATAAACATGATTTGAAAAATGCGAGGGTTGTTTCAGGATTGCCAAATAATAGTAATCCTAATAAATTAGAAATAGATATTCAGCGTTTAATTGGTGTTCCTGTAGATAGGCTTAGGGCGTTAACAAGAGAGGAATTAGAAAGAGCAGGCATTGAAAAGATAGTTGGTAATTAATTCAATAGAGTTAAATTTGAGATTATTCTTACTTTGATTAAGAATCACCTTGATGCATTAACCATATCGATTCATATTGATGCATAAGGCTACGCACCTTCTCTATAAGAGGACTAGCTCCATCTCTAAATCTTCTTAAAAATTCTTCGGTCTCTAATCTTCCTCTTTCATATAATATTAATAATCTGTTGCGCCTGATTTCATATCTAGATCTTAATTGTTGGATCTCATTAAGAAGTTCTGGGCATACCAATCTCGCATATCCAAAACTTTGACGATAACCATAAATTCTCTTCCTCCTTGCTAACCCAATTTTATTATTATCTGCTAAGCAAGTCTGATTGTTCATTTTGCCCATATCCCATAAACTATAAAGCTTTTGTGCTTATAAATCTTTTTCTATTTGTATTGGCTTGTATTACTTCATCTTTTTTGTTATGTCAATATTTTTCTTGCAACTGCTGCATTGAAATCTTAAAGATTCCGCAGTTTTTTCTTTTTGATCTTCTTCATCAAAAACTTTTAATTTTTTTCTTTGGAATGGAATTTGAATTTCATCTTCTTTTCCACAATGAGAACATTTATATTTTATATTCGCTGTTAAAGTATCTTCATATTCTTTTTCTGGAATTGTATGGTTGCACTTTGGACAAGTGTATTCTTTTGCTCTAATCTTTACTTTTCCAGTTTTTTCATCTCTTGGTTTTCCCATTAGCCCTTCATTGCATTTTGGGCAATTTTCCTTAAAAACCCAGACTTTAGCTGATCCATTTCCAATAGTTCTATTTG
>CAZCNK010000016.1:0-17916 GCA_964500345.1 Candidatus Woesearchaeota archaeon
TAAAGGTGGTAAGTGGAGAATTTGGTTAAGGTTTTTAATTGGATTAGCCGGTTTGATTGTAGATGGTTTTTTAGTCTTTTTATCATAACTAAAAATCCAAAAATTTTTAAACATAGTGGTCATTAACATTAATATGTCAAAGAAACTAAAAATCTTAGCAGCAGGAGACTTTCATGGAGATATAAAAATAGCAAAATCTCTCGCAGAAAAAGCTGTAAAAGAAAATGTTGATTTAGTCATCTTAAATGGAGACATTGTCGAAGAAGATAAAACCTCTGGAATTATCGGGCCTTTTGTTGAAAAAGGAAAAAAAGTAATAATTATTCCAGGAAATCATGAGACTATTGCAACAGCTGATTTCTTGGCAGATCTTTATGGAATTACAAACCTGCATGGCTACTCAATAAAATACAAGGATGTTGGAATTTTTGGCTGTGGCGGTGCAAATATAGGCCTTTCACAGTTAACAGAAAAGGAGTTCTTTGAAACATTAAAAAAAGGTTATCAAAATATTAGAGGAATGCAGAAAAAAATTATGGTCACCCATATTCATCCAGCTGGCAGCATGATGGAAAAATTCACAAGATTCTTTCCAGGAAGCAAAGGGCTTACAAAAGCCATTGAAACCTTTAAACCAGACATTTTAATTTGTGGTCATGTCCATGAAGCAGGGGGCATAGAAGAAAAGATTGGTAAAACATTAGTAATTAATGTCGGCGGGAAAGGAAAGATTTTTGAAATTTAATAATAAAAAACGAATTTTTATACAATTAAATAAGAAAAATAAATAAAAAAGCTTATTTTAAACATATATTTAACGTAAATAAAAAGGAATTAAAACAACAAAAAAACAAACAAAAAATGTTATATAGTAATATAATTAATGTATTTCGCATAACTATTAATTTAAAAAATACCAATAAAAAACGTAAGATTTATAATTCTAATATTACTCCTTAAATATGTGAAAAAGAGGCATTTTAGAATATCAAAATTTAAAGAATCTTTATTGCAAAAACTTTCTCAAGAAGAAAGAGAAAAACTAGATCTTCTATCAAATTTTGTAAAAAACCTTAAACATAAACATAGTTTAGTTTCAACCCATATTTTAGATTTATTGCAAGAAGATTTGAATATTCCAGATTCAGTCTTTCATAAAGATCTTACTATCTTAGAGTCTATAGTTAAATACCTAAAAGAAAATCTCGATTTAAGTTATAGCGAAATTGCATCACTTATCTCCAGAGATGAAAGAAATATCTGGCACACCTATAATAATGCTCTAAAAAAATATCCAATCCCATTTGGCATAAAAGAGCCTGATTTATTAATCCCCTTGTCAATATTTAGAAATAAATCTCTAAGCATCCTAGAAAATGCAACAAAATTTCTAAAAGAAAATCTCCAGCTGTCATATCAAGAAATAGGCACTACCTTAAAAAGAGACAACAGAACAATCTGGTTAGTTTATAACAAAGCTATTAATAAAATGAAAAAATCTTAAAATAATACAGTATCATCTCACAATCATGCAGAGAAAAATCTGCAAAACATTTATAAAATTTATTCTTTAAACAAGAGCCTCATGAAAGAAAAATACGAGCTAATAATCGCGGAAAAATCTGACGCAGCTAAAAGAATAGCTGAAGCCCTATCAGACTCTCAAATCACTAAAAAAGATATAAACAAGGTTCCTTATTACGAGATAACAAGAAATGAAAAAAAGATAGTTGTATGCTCAGCAGTCGGTCATCTTTTTATATTAGCTGAAAAAGAAAAAACTGGTTGGAAATACCCAAGCTTTGACATCTGCTGGAAGCCTAGCTCAGAAGTTGCAAAAAAAGCAGCCTTCACAAAAAAATATCTCCAAGTTATTCTAAAACTAGCAAAAGATGCCTCCTCTTTTGTCATAGCTTGTGACCTAGATACAGAAGGCGAATTAATTGGTTTTAATGTTCTTAGATTTATTTGCAATGCAAAAAATGCAAAAAGAATGAAATTCTCAACATTAACAAAGCAAGAAATTATTGATTCTTATGAAAATGCCTCTGATCACATTAACCTTAATTTAGCAGAGGCAGGTGAAACAAGACATTTTATGGATCATTATTACGGCATAAACACATCAAGGGCATTAACTCTGGCTGTAAAAAACTCTGGCAAAGGCTTTAAAATATTAAGCTCTGGCCGTGTTCAATCTCCTGTGCTGTCTTTTCTAGCTCAAAGAGAAAAAGAAATTGAAAATTTTAAGCCAGTTCCTTTCTGGCAGATCTTTGCAGATATAATAGCAAAGGGAAAAGAATTAAAATTAATTCATGAAAAAGAAAAATTTTGGGAGAAAAAACAAGCTGATCAAGTTTTAAAAAGATGTTCTGAAAAAAAACCTATAAAAGCAATTGTTTCAGAAATTAAAAAAACAGAATTTAAATCTTTACAGCCAGCTCCTTTTAATATCACAACATTGCAAACAGAATCTTACAGGTTATTTGGGCTTTCTCCAAAACAAACTCTTGACATTGCAGAGTCTCTTTATCTATCTGCTTACATTAGCTATCCAAGAACTAGCTCTGAAAAACTAGATAAAAGAATTGGTTATTCTACTATTCTAAAAGCCCTATCAAAAATAAAAGAATTCTCGAATTTATCAAATAAACTACTACAGAAAAAAACTTTAGTACCCAGAGAAGGTAAAAAAACAGATCCTGCGCACATAGCAATATACCCAACATCGCAAATTCCAGATTTAAGCAAATTAAATAGTGATCAATTGAAATTATATTCTTTAATTGTAAAAAGATTTATGACTACGTTTGCTGATCCAGCTATAAGAGAGACTGTTGAAGCAAAATTCAACATCAATAATGAAATTTTTTATGTAAAAGGATCAAGAACATTATATCCGGGATGGTTTGAATTTTATGAGCCATATTTAAAATTGGATGAAATAATTTTGCCAGAATTTAAAAAAGATGAAATCTATAACGTTAAAAAAATTTACATGATAGAAGATAAAACAAAACCACCAAAAAGATATTCGCAAGGATCAATAATAGCTGAAATGGAAAAAAGAGGTCTTGGAACAAGAGCAACAAGATCTCAGATTCTGCAAACACTTTATGACAGATATTACATAGAAGACAAGTCTGTTAGAGTTACAAAATTGGGAATGAAAGTTGTGGAAACCCTAGAAAAAAATGTACCTGAACTTACATCTGAAAAACTAACAAGGCATTTTGAAGAAGAAATTGAGCAAGTTCAAGAAGGAAAAAAGAAAAAAGAAGAAATTTTAGAAGAAGCAAGAGAGGTTTTAACAAATGTTCTTAAAGAATTTAAAAAGAAAGAAAAAAGCATTGGAAAATCTCTTATTGAATCAATATCAGAAACAAGAAGAGAGTCAAGCATTCTAGGTCAGTGTAATACATGCAAAAAAGGCGAATTAATAATAATGTACTCAAAAAAGAATAAATCTTATTTCATTGGTTGTACAAATTATCCAAATTGCACGTCAATATTTAGCTTGCCATTTGGAATGCCAAAGGCAACTCAAAAATTATGTGATGAATGTAAATCAAATATTGTCCTAATGATTAGAAAAAGTAAGAGGCCATTTGAATACTGCATAAATCCAAATTGCAAAAAGAAAGAAGAATGGCTTAAAAGTCAAAATCAAAGCAAGTCATAAAATCATAAAAATTCAAACCCTTTCTCGCCAATTTTAAAATTAAATTCCTTTTTCTCAGGTTTTTTTATTGTCAACTTTCTAGGATTATTTTTTAATTCTATTAAAAAATCAGATCTTTTATTTATTACAGAATCTCCAACCATCTTGATCTTTTCATATTTTAAATCAGAATAAACTTCGGAAGTTATAGCAACATTCATCTTTTTCGAGATCTCTTTTAAAACTTTTAATTGAGTTATTAGCATTCTATTTGCTAAATCTGGAACTCTTCTCAGCATTCTTCTATAAAAGTAAGTTATTGGGTCTATTACAACCAATCCAAAATCTCCTTTCTTTAAAATTTCATCAAGCATTTTAACTTTTGCAAGCTGGTCTTTAAAACTTTTTATCTTTAAAACAAGTATCTTATCAAGGATATTTGAAATTTCCACATTGCCAGAAATCTGCTTTAATCTCTCAACAGAAAAACTAGAGGCAGTGTCTAAGAATAACACTTTTTTTCCAGAGCTTATGCATTCAAAAGCAGATTGCAAACAAAAACTACTTTTCCCAGTACCTCCAGGGCCGTATATGGCTATCAATCCATTTAATCCAAGATCAGCTAAGGACTTCATAATTTTAGCCATTCTTTCCAAAGTTAAAAGATTTGCTGTTCTCTAAAAAAAAGAAAAACGAAAGATTTAAATACAAGATATATACGTGAGGTATACACATGAAAGATATATTTGAAACAGCAATCCTTTGTGAAGATTGTAATAGAAAAACAGCAAAGGATCAAATCTTCAAGGAAGGTTTTAGAATAAGGCTATGGCAATGCCCAAATTGCAATAAAAGATGGTACCATCCTCTAGATTTAGAAGATTATAAAAATTTTCAAAGGTTAAAAAATAAGCAGTTCAATGTTAAGCTAAGAATGGTAGGTAACTCATACACAGTATCAATACCAAGAGAAATAATCAACTTTGAATCTGAAATGAGGCAAGAGATGAATGATATAATAAGCATGATGCTAGAAGAGCCTGGCAAATTAAGCATATTTTTTGATAAAAAGATAAGAAGATTTATTAATGAAAAAGAATAAATAGTTTGAGGAATAGAAGATGGATAATGAAAAAATGAAAGATATGCCATTAAAGGTTCAAGAGGCTTTGCAAGAAGAAGCCTATAAAGGAATTGTTAGGATAGACTCTCAAACTATGAGAGAGGCCGGAGTAAAACCTGGAGACATAATTGAAATAGAAGGTGGAAGAAAGACAGTCGGGATTGTAGACAGGGCTTATCCCTCAGATATTGGCCAACAGATTATTAGAATGGATGGAATTCTAAGAAGAAATGCTAAAACCGGAATCGGGGAGTATGTTAAAGTTAGAAAAGCAGAAGTAAAAGAAGCTAAATCTGTTACAATAGCTCCTGCTCAACAAGGAATTATGATTCAAGCAAATCCAGAACTATTTAGACAAGGCCTTTTAGGGAGAGCTGTTCTTAAAGGGGATATTATGTCTTTAAGTTGTGCTCGTAGAAGAAGAAGGACAATGACTGGATCTCCATTTGAAGATATATTTAATATTTTTGAAGAGGAAGCATTCATGGGCAATTTCGGTTTTGGCTCATTAAAATTCATTGTTGCAGATACAAATCCTAAAAATCCTGTTATAATTACAGAGAATACAGACATAAAAATTTCTTCTAAATCTATTGAGATTACAGAAGAAAAAGTTCCAGAGGTAAATTATGAAGACATTGGTGGATTAGATGAAGAAATCAAAAAAATTAGAGAGATGGTTGAATTACCTCTTAGAAATCCAGAAATCTTTGAAAGGCTTGGTATAGAGGCTCCAAAAGGAGTTTTGCTTCACGGGCCTCCTGGAACAGGTAAAACTCTATTGGCAAAGGCAGTTGCAAATGAAACAAATGCAAATTTTTTGCTTGTAAACGGCCCAGAATTGACTTGTGTAAGTGGAGATACAGAGATTTTAACAAATCCAGATGGAAGAATCAGGATAGAAAATATTTTTGAAAATGCAAAAAAGAGTGGAGAACTTTACGCAAGAGATCCAGTAAAAGAGATAGTTATACCAAAATATCCAATAAATGTTTTCTCAGTAGATGATAATCTAAAGGTTATTAGAAACGAAATTAAAGCTGTCACAAGATTAAATGCTCCATCACACTTTATAATTGAAACAAAAAAGAAAAATAAACTAATAACATCCAAAAATCATCCGCTAGCAACTTTAGATTCTGACGGAAATTTAATATGGAAAAGAACAGAAGAGCTAAAAAAAGGCGATTATATAGCAATTGCGGGTAGATTACCAACAAACAAAGAGAATCCAATAGTGGATTGGTTGAAAAGATTAGACCAAAATTTTACATTTGCAAAAGTAAGAAATAAAGAACTAAGATTAAAAGATATTAAAAATATTAATGAAATAGAAAAAATAAAATATTCTTCTATAAAATCAAATGATAATAGAGCAAAATATATTAAACCAGTATTTAAAATAACGCCAGAATTTGCAGAATTTATAGGGGTAATGTATAGTGAAGGTTACATAGGAACTGATGAAGTTTCTATAACTGGTGATGATTTAATGCTTCAGAAAAAATATAAGAATTATTTCAAAAAAATATTTGGGTTTAATGATGATAGAATAACAAGCAAAAAAGCCCCACATGGGAAAGTTACTGTATATTCTACCGTCCTTGCAGAATTATTAACTAAAGGATTTGGATTACCTAGACATAAAAAACCTAAAGATGCTTCATTAGCAAAATGGTTATTTAAATGCAATGAAAAAACAATTGCTTCTTTTATTAGGGGCTATTTTAATGGCGATGGCAATGAGGGTTATAAAAAACAAAATTATCCCTCACCAACAATCTATTCAGCTAATAAAGAGTTTTTATTAGACTTGCAGATTTTATTATTAAATTTGGGGATAATATCTAAAGTGGTGAAAAGTGTAACAGGTAAAGGTAATATGCTACATGCACTTGAAATCCTAGATACAGAAGGAAGAGAGATATTTGCAAAATTAATTGTAAAAGATTATAAAAAAGAATTATTTGACAAATGGTTTGCTTCAAGAAAAAAAAGCGGCTCTTCAGAACAAATTCCTAGCATAGCACCTTTATTAAAGAAGATTAAAGAAGGATTAAAATTAACTTACGGTAAAGAGATTAATGAAGCGAGCTTCGAGCCTATAATTTCCAGGAGATTTCCATTAACCTATCGAAATGCAAGAAGATTATTGAATCTATTTAAACATAATTATACAAAGAAGATAATAAAAAATGAAGAAATTAAAAATGATATAAATAAATTAGAAAAATTACTAAATTCAGATATTAAATGGGACAAGATTATAAAAATTAGAAAGCAAAATCAACCCAAAGTTCTTTACGACTTAACTATGAAAGGTGCACCAAATTATTTAGGTGGTTCGCCATTATCGCTTTTGCATAATAGCAAATTTTATGGCGATTCAGAAAAAAGAATTCGTGACCTATTTGAAGAGGCGCAAAAAAATGCTCCATCAATTATTTTTATAGATGAGATAGATTCAATTGCACCAAAGAGAGAAGAGACTTATGGAGAAGTAGAGAGAAGAATGGTTGCTCAATTATTGGCAGTTATGGATGGAATGAAATCTCGTGGTAAAGTAGTAGTTATAGGAGCAACAAATAGGCCTAACTCAATAGACCCCGCACTCAGAAGACCAGGAAGATTTGACAGAGAAATTGTAACTGGAGTTCCAAATAAAGAAGGAAGATTAAAAATTTTAAAGATTCATACTAGAAATATGCCTCTTACAAAAGATGTTAAATTAGAGCAATTGGCAGAGATAACTCATGGTTTTGTTGGAGCAGATTTGGAAGCATTATGCAAAGAAGCTGCAATGAATGTTTTAAGAAGAATCTTGCCAGATTTAAAAATTAAAGGAGAAGAACAAATTCCTTCTGAAATTTTAGCAAGATTAAGAGTAACAATGGATGACTTTAAATCAGCTCTCAAACTAGTAAGGCCGTCAGCTCTTAGAGAAGTTTTAATAGAAGCTCCAAATGTAAAATGGGAAGATGTTGGTGGTTTAGATGACATTAAAGAAAAATTAAAAGAAGCTATTGAACTACCATTAAAAAATCCAGAAGTCTTTAAGAGACTAGGAATTAAGCCTCCAAAAGGAATCTTGCTATATGGACCACCTGGTGTAGGAAAAACAATGCTTGCTAAGGCAGTTGCAACAGAATCTCAATCCAACTTTATTTATGTTAAAGCAGCAGATATCTTAAGCAAATGGTACGGCGAGTCGGAAAAGGGAATTAAGAGAATCTTTGAAAAAGCAAGACAAACAGCACCAACAATAATTTTCTTTGATGAAGTTGATGCGTTAACACCAAGACGTGGTTTAGATTTAAGCTCAGAAGCTACAGAAAGGGTTGTTAATGCAATACTTACTGAAATGGATGGCTTAGAAGAATTAAATGAGATAGTAGTTTTAGCAGCAACAAACAGACCAGATTTAGTTGATGCAGCCTTACTAAGGCCAGGAAGATTTGACAGAATAATTTTAACGCCACCACCAGATGAAAATGCCAGACTATCAATATTAAAGATACACACAAAAGAAATGCCTCTTTCAAAAGACTTTAATTTAGATAAGTTAGTTAAGAAAACAGAAAATTTTACAGGAGCTGATATTTTAGCATTATGCAGAGAAGCAGCATATTTTGCCATAAGAAAAGATATTGATATTAAAGAAATAATTATGGAAGATTTTGAAGAAGCACTAAAGAAAATTAGACCTTCCTTATCGCCAGAAGAAGTCGCGATATACAAAGAGATAGAAGAAGCATACATTAAAAAGGCAGCATCTCCTGTTATTCAAAAACCAACTTATCTTGGATAGTTAAGTTAAAACCCTACACCCATCCTTCTCAACAATAACAGTATGCTCTGCCTGGCTAACAATTCCATTGCTCACCTCAGGTAAAACTGTATATTGTTTTATTATTCCATCTCTCTCTAAAATCTTAAGAGCGAATGCAGCATTAGGAATTTTAATCCACCTCAAGGCAAAAGGCAATGTTTTAAATTCTTTCTCAATATATCCCAAAACTTTTCTTGCACTATCAACTCTTGTTGGTTTTTTCTCAATAAGTGCATAAATCCCAGCAGGCTTTCCATCTTTAACCTGCCCATTTCCAGTGGTTGCAAAAGGCTCAATTGCAATTTTTTGTCCAACCTCTAACTTTGTATTATCTCCATTGTCATAATTTGGAATTGTTGGATTTACATGCACCTCATATAACTCTAAACCATGGCCAGATAAATTTCTAACAGGTGAAAATCCATTCTTAGTTATTGTTTGTTGAATTACTCTACCAATTTCTCTAACAGCAATTCCAGCTTTTACAATCTTCAAAGCCTCTTCCAAAGCCTCTTCACTTGCCTTAACAAGTTTAGAATATTTCTCACTATTAATTTCAACAGTAACAGCAGTATCTGATATACAACCATTAACATGAACTCCAATATCTAATTTTACAAGGTCTCCCTTTGTTAATACACTTTTATCACCAATCATAGGAGTAGCATGAGCAGCTATATTATTAATACTAACATCAACAGGAAATGCAGGCCTTCCTCCAATTTCTCTAATCTTATTCTCAATTTTTTCAGCAATATCCAAATGCAGCATATTCTCTTTGCAAATTTTCTTTCCAAACTCTCTAGCTTCCTTAGCTATTTCTCCAGCTTTTATCCAATCTCTTAATTCATCTCCATTCATATTAAAATTCTCCAAGTTTTGCTTGCCCAGTATTTAAAAGAGTCTCTTTACTATAACCTAAAACCTCAAGTATTGGAATAACAGCAGGAATTATCTGGTTATTGATATAATATTCATAATCATAATCTTTACTTTCCTCAGGTAACTTAGCTCTTTCTCTAATTATTCCTTTGCCTTCATTTACAATATATTTAACTATAGTTCCAGATCCAACATACATTCCAAGCTCCCTCATCCTTTTCGCAACAGTCACATGGGGCCCAATTGCAGCATACTCACCAATATCTTTCTTTAATTGTTTTTGTATAATCATCTTTTCAATTGGAATTTCTCTATCCTTGATTTTTTTAATCAAATCTTTTACATATTGCAAAGCCTTTTCTTTGTCCTCTTCTCTTAAAATAATTTCAAAAACTCTACTCTGAGCTTCTTTAGCAATATAACTCCAATCTCCTCTTATTGTCTCAAAACCAGTTACCTTAATGTTTCCTCTTTCATCTATTAAGGAATATTTTTTCTTCGCTCCTCTAACTCCAGTTTTTTTCATAACAAAAATCCCTCTAGGATAAAAATTCTCCAACTCTAGCTCCATTAAACTTGGAAGTTCGGCATTTACCTCTTTTAAAAAGTCCATCGCATCTTTTTGCGTTTTCTTTTCCAATGCCAAAAAAATAGAATCTGTATCTATGTACAAAACTTTAAATCCGCTCTTCTTTGCTCTTTCCATCACGTTCTTGATGTAATCCCTTCCATAGGCAGTTGTAGCAGCAGCACACTCCATGCAATACCATCTTGCTCCAGGAAAACCCATATAGCCATAAAAAGAATTTAGTAATATCTTCAGGCTTTCAACTCTCGCTTTCAAAACAGGATCAATCTTCTTTCCATCTCTTTCCTCCTTTTTTGTTATTTCCTTAATCCTATTCCTCCTTACAATCAAATCTTTCAAAATAGAAGGAATAAATCCATCATGCCTATAATCAAAAAAGTAATTTATTCTTTTATCTCCAAAAACTATCTCAGGTGTCTTATAAGAATTTTTCTCATCACTAGTTAAAGTGCTTGGGCAAATATTGTGGGCAATTATCACAGTTGGATATAAGCTACGGAAATCAAAAACAGCAATATCTCTATACAACCCAGGTTCTGGCTGGTAAACAAAAGCTCCCTCATATCTCATCATCCTTCTTTTTTTAATTTCATCATAACTTGGCCTATTCAAGCAAATCTGATTAAATTCCCTTGACCGTTTTATTAAATACCACTCTACTAATTGGCCATAACTCATTCTAGAAACATCAAAAACAGTTAATCCAATTAATTTAATAAGCTCATTTAAGTTTGGAGTCATCACGCTGCTTAATCTTAAAGCAATCTTTGCATCCTGCAAGTTATAATCGCAAAAGTCCCTTAATTTTTCATTGTCAGAATTCCAAGCCTTATACAACTCTTCTATTTTTGTATTTTCTTTTCCCTCTCCCAATATTGCTTTAGCAACATTATCTAAATCAAAACTCTCAACATCTAATGTATTAAACATAACCCTTCTTATGAATTTAAAAATATCTAAATGGCAAAAACCATTAATCTTAGCACTTACAGAGTCTCCTTTTCTAATGAACCTTACATCGCTTCTATCTAAACCCAAATCTAATCTAATCCTGTATCTATCTGCTCTTGCCCTTAAATAAGGAAAATCAAATCCATCAGAAAAATACCCGACTAAATAATCTGGTTTAAATTCATTTACAATTTCTTTAAACCTTAATATTAATTCCCCTTCATCATCAACAAATTCAATATGTTTCTTAGGAATGGAAAATTTCTTCCAAGTTATTACTTTAGAAAACCCGTCATTTCCATAAAAAGCAGCCATCACAATAGGATCCTTTTCCTCATTAGGATATCTTCTCTCATTGTAAACTTCAATATCAAAAGCCAAAACTTTAGGATTTTTTATTATAGCATCGCTAATTTGTTTAATCTCTCTAGCTTTTATTACAGTATCTACATTCAAATTTTCATTTACTTCATCTCCATCAACCTCGCAAGCAACTAAAGGAATTATATTTTTGTCAATTAAATATCTTCTGTAAAAAGGAATATCAATCTCAAATTTATCTTCAACATCTTCCATCTTTTTAATTTCATCCTTAATCAAAGGAACATCTTTTGGATTATTCACAGTAATCTTAATTACTTCTGTTTCTCTATTCAAAATATTTTTTTTAACTATCTCAGTCTTAATCACATGAGCAATTCTTCCATTCTCATTTATCTTTATTGACTCTGCTCTGGATATTATTTTTCCAATACTTTCCTTAGACTTTGCAGCAACATAAAAATAAGGATTAAAAGAATCATCTAACACACAAACCCTTTTTCCATCTAGGGTTCTGCCAAAAATCCTGATTACAGGCCTATGAGCACTATTATCATAGTAATCCAAGTCTATAGGAAAAAACTCAACTTTTACCATGCAATTAAAAAGTTAGCAATTTATATAAAGATTTCCTTATAAAAACCATGAAATAAGTTAGATAAAAGTAGTCAATTCTTGATTTTTTACAATTACATCTTTCTCAGGTCTAAAAAGAAAAGCATAGTCTTTATCAAAATAACCGCATCTAAATTTATCTATCTCAATTCCAGTTCTCTTAGAAAGCATAACTGTGTAAAAATAAACTTGGGTAGCTGCAAATTTTTCCTTTATAGCCCTAGGTTTATAGTCCCATACCCAAATCTTATCATCTTCTACTCTTAAAATATCAATATGCCCTGTTAAAGGAAAATCACTTTTAAAAATATTAGAATATCCATCTATCTCATTAGGCTCAATCCAAGTAGGAACCTCTATTGCTATTGTATTATTGTCATTTTCCAACATAAAACTTTGAACCTTTAAATGATTTTCTTGAAATCTATCTTTATTAAACTCTAACCCAAATCTAACTAAACTTGAAACTTCATGACCTTGAATCTCAATCATCTTTACAGGAATCTTAAATTTTAAATTGCTGCTTCTAGGTCCAACCTTAAAATAGTCATTAGGGCAATTTTGAAAAACCTCATCAAGATATCTCTTCAAAAAAAAGAAATTCTTGCAAATCTTATTTGCCTTATCTTCATTTATCTTAAATAAATAAAAACCTCCGCTATGATCTAGAGCAATTTGCCTTATAATTCTAATCACCCTTTTTTATTTCAAGCAATTTTATTTCAAATAATTCTAATTTAAATAAACTTTAAATTCTAAAATTTTATTGCCTTCTTTATTGCTTTTTTGATATTAAAAACCTTCTGCTCGAATCTAAATCAACAAAATCATCTGCTTCCTCAATAAGTTTAGAACTGCAACTCTTTCCAAAAGCAATAACCTCGACCCTGCATCCAAGAGCTCTTTTTAAATGCTCAACTAAGGGTATAAAGTCTCCATCACCAGAAACAAGAACAACAGTATCTAACTTGTGGGCTAATTCAATTGCATCCATTGCAATTCCAATATCCCAGTCTCCCTTTTTCATTCCGCCATAAAAAACCTGCAAATCCTTAACCTTTACCTCAAATCCAATTTGTTCAAGTGCATCAAAAAAACTCTTCTCAGCCATGATATCTGCTTTTATTACATAAGCAATTGCTCTTATTAACCTTCTATTAAAAACTGCTGTCCTTAAAATCTCTCCAAAGTTAACCTTAGATTTATATAAATTTTTAGCAGAATAATACAAATTTTGAACATCAACAAACACCCCAACACGCTGATCTTTTGGTTGTTTCATTAATATTTTAAATAAACTTAAATATAAAAAGCTTTGGTATTAAAATCCTATTCTACAAAATATACTTTTCGCAACAATCATGCATATATATATATCGTTTGATTAATTTTTAAAGCATGGGAAAAGACGGAAGTTCAAGTAATAAAGGGTTTATTATTACAATAATTGTAATTCTCGCTATAGCAATATTTGCAAGTAATTTTTACTCTTCATTTCAATATAGCGGAAATATAGCTAAGAATAATGAAGGCAATAGTTTAATTAGCAGTATTGAACCTCCAGTTGAAACTGTTGGTGGAGAAAATAGGTGTGAGTGTCCTGAAAATGTAGAAGGAAAGGAAAACGCATGGGATAATTGTAAGAATATTGATGAAAAATCACGTTGTGAGCTTAGTACATGCGGGTATTATTACAAATATAATGAGGTATGGCGAATTAAAACAATTAAGTGTAATTGGAATGATGAAAAGTGTACTAGCTGTCCGCAATATAGTGGTAGTGACTTTCGTGGTATACCATGGATATTAAAAGATGATTGCCCAGATTATGCAGACAAATGTTCAGAAGCTTTTTGCAGATATGAGAGCCGCCCCGGTTATTCAAAATTCGTGATGTGTAGCAGTGAATAACACAAAAATAAAATTCTTAATAAACTGACAAATACCCGGCATGTTCAATACTCGCATTAAAATCAAAAAGCAGGCATTCAATTAAATTTAAATACTTTCTATGGTTCTAAGATATATGGGAGTCAAACTAACTGACATAGTTCCTCGAAAACAGATAACATTCGAAAGCTTAGTTGGAAAAATAATTGTTATAGACTTCTCAAACTCTGCATTCCAATTTCTCTCCTCAATAAGACAACCAGATGGAACTCCATTAATGGACTCAAAAGGTCAAATTACAAGTCACTTAATGGGTATTTGGTCAAGATTCTCAAACTTAATGCAACAAAATATAAAGCTAGTTGTTGTTCTTGATGGAAAACCACCGATCTTGAAAGTAAAAGAACAAGAAGAAAGAGCTTATAGAAAATCTATTGCAAGAGAAAAATATCAAGAAGCAAAAGCTAGAGAGGATATTGAATTAATGGCAAAATATGCAAAGCAAACCTCTCATTTAAGTAAAGAAATGGTAGATGAATCTAAAAATTTAATAGAAGCAATGGGACTCCCAGTTATTCAAGCTCCATCAGAAGCAGATGCTCAGATGGCCTTTATGAACCAACAAGGAGATGTTTGGGCATGTGCAAGCTCAGATTTTGATTGTTTAATTCATGGTGCTCCAAGATTAGTTACAAATTTAACCCTCTCTCAAAGAAGAAAATTACCATCAGGAGCTTATATAAAAATAACTCCAGAGCTAATTGAACTTGAAGAAACTCTAAGCTCACTAAACATAAATCAAGATCAACTTCTAGCAATCGCCCTTTTAGTTGGAACAGATTATCATGAAGGTGTTCCTCGAATAGGACCAAAAACAGCCCTAAAATTGGTAAACCAATACAAAGATTTTGATACTCTCTTTAAAGAAGTAAAAGCAGATTTTAACTGGAAACAAATTTATGCTGTTTTTAAATCAATGCCTGTAATGAAAAATTATCAAATTAAATGGAAAGATCCAGACCCAGAAAAAATTAAAAAAATCTTAGTTGATGAACATGAATTTTCTGAGGAACGCGTTAGTAATGTAATTTCAAAACTTCTTAAGAAAAAAGGGGAAAAATCTCAATCTGGTTTAGGTAAATGGATAGGATAAAAAATGAAATTAAGGCAAGCTCTTTCTAAATCTAAAAAATTATCAAAAAAAGAATTATCTCTAGTCCCGTCTTCATTTGACATTATTGGAGACATTGCAATATTTAACTCATTTCCAAGAGAATTAAGAAAAAAGCAAAAAACAATTGCAAAAAAATTAATTGAACTCAATAAAAATATAAAAGTTGTTGCAGTAAAATCTTCTCCAATATCAGGAAAAAAAAGAACAGCCAAAATAAAGATAATCTACGGAGAAAAAAGAAAAGAAACGATTCATAAGGAAAATAATGTAAGAATAAAATTAGACGTTGAAAAATGTTATTTTTCTCCAAGATTAGCCAATGAAAGATTAAGAATTGCAAAATTAATCAAAAAAGATGAATCTATTCTTGTTTTATTCTCAGGAGTTGCTCCCTATTCTTGTGTTGTCTCAAAAAACTCTAAAGCAAAAGAAATTTATGGTATTGAATTAAATAAAATTGCTCATAAATATGCAATAGAAAATTTAAAATTAAATAAAATTACAAATATAAAATTATTTAATGGCGATGTAAAAAAAATTTTACCAAAAATAAATAAAAAATTCGATAGGATAATAATGCCTCTTCCTAAGAATTCTCAAGCATATCTAAATCTAGCTCTTAAAAAACTAAAAAGAAAAGGAGAGATTCATCTATACTTATTTGAGAGTGAAAAAAACCTTAAAACTCTAGTCTCCAGATACAGTAAAAAATTTAGATTTGTAAAATTAATAAAATGCGGAGTTTATGGGCCAAAAATTTATAGGGTTTGTTTAGATTTAAAAAGGTAATTCTCTAAATTTAAATTCAAAATGAAAAAGCTTTAAAAACTATCCTTGTCTATTCTATATATATCAAATAAAATGATAATGCCTAATTTAAGTTATGGAACGCGAATGCCACAAGTTGAACAATTCTTAGATTCTCAACAAGCATTGTTTATACAACAAGTTTACTCAAGAACAGGTTTTCCAACAGGCAAAGAATTAAGAGATATTGTGGTAGAATTAGGTGGTGAATGGGTAGAAGGAAAATCTAGTGATACATACGACACTCTAGTTATACCATATCAAAAAGGATTTTTAATAATTGAAAGACCATGGATAAATATTTCTGCTAGAACTCAAAATGGCCACAGAGTAAAGTTTGTTAGAGCTATTAGAGATAATGATACACCAAATTTAGAGGCTTCAATAAAATCATTTTTACAAGAGCTACATCAAAGAGAAAGAGCATTAAGCAGAAGATTATTTTTAACCCTAGGTCAAAGATATACACCTAAAGAAGCGGTGAAAATAGCAGAGCTTTTCTAAATCTAATTAAATTTTGATCTAGATTTTTTCTATAGAAGTATTATCTAAAATCTCAATACTCTTCTTTATCTTCAAAGCACTAGGAGCCTCTCCACCGTGCCAACTCCTCTTTGGCCTTATCATAACAGGGTATATCCTCTCGCTATTGTCATCTAAGATTATTGCAGATCCAGGCATTTTAGGAATCTCATTTAAATAAGTTTGAATGTCCTCAAATAGATAAGACTGCATCATGCTATTCAAAGCCTCTATATCCACTCTTGAGGTTAGCCTATGGCTTATTACGACATCACTTTGTGTCAATGCATCTCTATGAATCTCCCCAGGTTGTTGAGTTACTAATATCAAAGAAATTCCTGGTTGTCTTCCCTCTCTTAGCAATTGTGTCAAAGCATCAGAAGCAGGTGTCTTAGCATCTTTCGGGATTGATTCATGACTTTCATCTATAGCAATCCACACTAAAGGTTTCTCTTGTTTTACTTCCTCAAAAAAATAGCTCTTCTCTTTTTCAATATCAACTAATTCCTCTTGTTTTCTTGCCAACATTCTCTCTTCTAGTATCTTTCTGCAAACAATTCCAATAACTAAATTTTTAATGCTCCAATTTCCAGAAACATTTGTATAAGCGCTTGTATCTAAAACATTAATAGTTCCAGGCTTAATAAGGTCTAAAATCTTAGTGCCTTCTTTATCAAATAATCCCCATCTTTCAGCAGCAGTAAATCTGTTAACAGCAGCATCTTTAGCCTCTTTACTGCTTCTCTTATCATTCTCTATCTTCTTTATAACATCTTTGATAGAATAATCTTCTTTGCTATCTTTTAATTCTCCAACAACCCTCTCGATTAAAATTCCAATAGGATCTGTTAATTTTAAATCAAAAACACTTACCCAATCAGAAGCGCTCAACTCAGAAGTCTTAATTGCAAAAGGAAAATCAGCAGGAATTCCAGCATCTAAATACTTATCAAACAAACCAACAGGAACAAATAAATTAATATCCACCCCTTCAGGTTTTAAGCCCCATTCGCTTAATATCCTCTCTTGTCTGGTATTTGGATATTTCATAGTCCAAAACACTCCCATCGTATCAAAATATAAAAAAGTCAGATTATTTTTAATCTCATCTGGCAACTTAGAAACTTCTTCTCCTATCACAGACGCAGAAAAACTTTTCCCGGATCCACGCTTTCCGCTTATTAAAATCACATGGGTCTTAGCTATGTCTAGTAAAATGTTATTGCTAAGAGAAGTAGCTTGGCCCATTTTCACAAATAGCCTTCCAATATTCACAGCACCACTTTCACCAAATTTTTCCCTATCTCTTTCATTTCTTCCGATTACAATATTGTAAGACATCTTTTCCCAAAAAAAGAAAACCTTTTTAAAGATATAAACCTTTCCATTGAAAATGGCTTTCAAAGCAAGAAGATTTCTGCAAAATAAGAAAAGGCTGATTATTCCAGTAATCTTAATCTTAGTAGTCGGAGCAATTTTAATAATAAACTTTAAGCCAAATAAAAACACCGTAGCCACAGTTAATGGTGAAGAAATAACAAGCGAAGAATTG
>CAZCNK010000017.1:0-1370 GCA_964500345.1 Candidatus Woesearchaeota archaeon
ATTAAAGATTCTCTTCTTAACTTGTAGATTGCTGCATCTATTAAAAAGATGTAACCAAGCCAGATTATTGGAAAGTACCAGTTTGCAAATGGCTGAATTTTTAAGAAAAAATTAGCCTCAACAAACAATATCATTAAAATTCCCAGCACCCCATATTTTCTAAACATAAATTTTTAGTTTATTCTTGAATTTAAATTTCTTTCTGTTTAAATTTTAAGAAAGATAATTTTATAAATTAAGAGATTGACTAGCTTTTATGCATGCAGGGTACTTGGAAAGAGATGAGAGGGACTTTAGTGAAATAATAAATGCTATTGCTTACGTTAGAAGAGCAATTGTATTTTTAAAGAATACTAAAAAATTTGTTTTAGAACGAGCTTTAGAGATAGTTAATCCAAAAATTAAAATAGATATGGCAATTAGAGGCATAGATTTTGAAGTTCCAAGCAGTTTAGATAGAGTAATAGAAGAAGTAGAAAAAGATTTGCCTAGGGAAGGAGTGAGTCAAAGGAATTATGAGGAGGTGTGCAGGTTAGTCAATAACCCAAATGTGCAGTATTTAATGACTGTTGCTTTTGAAGCCTATTTATCCACTAGGAGAGGAGCAGAAGTAAAATGTTAAAATTTTTTGAAAAAGCTGGGGATTATTTTTATTTTGTATTTAGAATTTTGATAGGGTTATTATTTTTTCAACACGGAATTCAAAAGTTATTTGGACTTATTGGAGGGGCTCAGGCTAATTTCTTAGACTTGATGTGGTTTGCTGGATTGATAGAATTTTTAGTTGGTCTTGGTGTTATATTTGGATTTTTTACAAGACTATCAGCTCTTGGAGGAGCCTTGGAAATGCTAGTGGCTTATTTTATAATACATTTTCCACAAGGTTGGATTCCAGTTTTAAATGATGGTGAACTGGCTTTATTATATTTTGCTTCCTTTTTAGTCATACTAGTTTACGGTTCTAGAAGATTTGGTTTTGAAAGGCTAATATTCGGGAAAGAATTATTTTAATTATTTGATTTTTTATTTTTATAGATAATATAAACTACAATAATTAATAAAACTGTTAAGATTGTTATCCAATCGAAATAATTTGTTAAGAAATCCATTATTTTTTCTCCATAAAACATTATCAAGATTGCCTCTAAGAAAAATCTTAAACCTCTACTGAGGAAAGAGAAAAGAACAAATTTCTTGAAGTTGATGTAAAAAACTCCACCAGCTATTGTAAAGACTTTATATGGAATAGGAGTGAAACCTGCTATGAATATTGCTAGCTCTTCATATTTGTTAAAGAAATTATGAACTTTTGTGATTTTTTCTTTTGCTTCAGGTTCACGACGAACTGGTTTACGAAGTAAAAGAGGGTA
>CAZCNK010000017.1:1380-10000 GCA_964500345.1 Candidatus Woesearchaeota archaeon
TTGTGATTTTTTCTTTTGAAAATAATTTTTCTAAAATTGCGTGTTCTCCAATGTAACCAATTAAATAGCCAAACATTCCTCCAAGGACTGAGCCAATTGTACAGATTAGAGCGTAGAATAGTGATTTTTCTGGAGAGGCTAAAGAAAGAATAATTAATAGAATATCGGGAGGTATTGGAAAGAAGGATGATTCCATAAAGGCTAGGATAAACAAGCCTAAAGATCCTAATGGTTGTAATGTTTTTTGAGTCCATTCAAAAGATGAACTGAAAATTTTATTGATTATGCCTATCATGATTGCTCACTTTTTCCTTGAAGGACTATTAAATCTTCTGTAGTTAGTTTTTTTCCAGATTTTATTTTTTCTTCGACTTGATTGAATTTTTCTTGAAGAATTTTTTCCTCTTTTTCTAATTTTATTCTTCTAAGCTGATTTTTATGCACTTGAATTAACATATAAATTTTATCTAGCTCTCCTAGTTTTTTATTTAATTCGTTTTTTAACTTGCCATATTCTTCTCTTTTTATATTATAATTTTTCTTTTCATCTTCAAATTTTCTTCTTAACTCATTTGTTTTTATAGAGAATTCCTGCATGTCATTATATTTTTGTTTTTTAATATTGATCTGCTCAAGAAATTTCTGGTGAAATAAATCACCTTCTTTTTTTGACAGATCAATTTCTTTTTTTAAGTAATCAAACTTGTTTAATATTTCTTCTACAATTTTAGCTTCACTAAGCTTTCTTTTGAAATTTTTAATCTGATCCATTATCTTTTTTTCTTTATCAAAAGAAAATCCCTCTGTTTCAATTTTTAATTCGAGATCTTTTATTGCTTGCCTTATCTTATTTGGATCTAAAATATCATATTTATCAATTATTTCTTTCTTCTGCTTGCTTATTCTTTTAGATTCTTGAATTAAGTCCTTGAATTTTTTGTTGAAAAGGTCTCTTTTCTTCCTAAATTCTTCTTGTGATTTTTCTGAATTATCAATTTCCTTTTTTGTATCTTTTAATCTTAGAATTGAGTCTATTAATTCTCTTCTGAGATTTTCTTTTTGCTGGTAGAATTGTTCCTTTTCTTCTGAAGTTTTTGAGAGATTTTCCTTTAGACTGTTTACTTCTTTTTTTGTAGATTCTAGATTATTTTGCAGAATAATATATTCCTCTTTGCTCATGTAAATTAACTAGATTGAGAGATTTAAAAATCTTCCCAACTAAAAAATAGACTAACCAAATAAAGCTGATAGTCCAGCTGCGGCTTGCTCTTCACTCTTTTTTGCTTCTTCCTTCTCAACCTTCTTCTCTTGTGCTGCCTGAGTAGGTTGGGCAGATGCAACAGGAGTAAACGCAGCCTCTTTTATTGCCTTATCAATGTTTACATCTTTTAAAGCAATTATGAGAGCTTTAATTTTATTTTCATCAGGTTTGATTCCAGCTGCTTCTAGAACATGTTTTACATTAGACTCATTAACTTCTTTTCCTAATTTATGAAGCATTAAGGCTGTATAAATGTATTCCATTTTTCTCCTTAGATTTGACCTTTTGATTTTTTATCTTTTAACTCATTTATAAGCTTGCTGATATCATCAACTTTTTGAGGCTTTCTTAATTGAAATTGTTTTTTAATTTTTAATGGATCTTGTTCTTTAAGAGCTTGCTCAGTTAGTCTTTTTAAAACTTCCTGTGCTACCTCTTCATCTTCTTTTTTGAGTTCATTTTTTAATTCTATCTTAATCTCATCATCAGAAATATTTTTAACACTTTCCATCTCAATGAATTGAGAAGCTTTTACTATACCTTCTTTAAAATTGCCTTCTTCTTGAGACTCTTTTTCAGATTTTTCGTTAAATTCTTCTTTAACCTCTTCTTTAACAGCTTTAGTTTCTTCTTTATCTTGTCTTTCTGGTTTTATTTCTTCCTTAACTTCTCTAACTTTATCTTCTGGTACTGGTTTTTCAGTTATCTTTTTTTCTTTTTCTTTGCTTTCAATTTGCTCTTCACTTTTCTCCTCGATTTTTGTTGATTCTAAAGTTAAATCAAATTTTGAAATATCTGCTAAAGATTTTGCCTCTAGGTATGACTTTTTAATTAAAATTTCAACAGTTTCTTTGCTAATGTAACCTATAAATACAGCTAAATTTATTGAACTTGCAAAAGCCTCTTTAAATCTAGACTCATATTCTTCAGAACTAACTCCTAGAATATCTTTTGTTAGAATCTCTCCTTTCTGATATGTTAATAACAAATTAACCCCTATTTTCATTGGTTCAATGCCTAATTTTGTTAAAATGTCTGCTGCTTTTTGAGAGATAACTTGGCCTTCTTCAACTATAACTTTATCTTCTTTAATATTTATTTTTCCTTCTTTAACTTCTGTTTTGACTCCTAATTGTCCTAATTCTCCTATAATTGGACCAGCTGGAAAATTCGTTAAGCCTGCTTGAGCAATAAGGTCATAAGGAGCAATTTGGCCTGGCTTTGCTGTGGCATTTGTTTTGTTTTTATCAAGCAATTTATAAAGCATAAATGGATCTTCTTTTGTAAAAATCAAAACCGGAATTTGAGTACTCATTATGCTATCTCTTAATTTCTCTTTATTTTCTAAATTAGAATTTTCTAAAGCTATTTTCATCAATCTTTTTCTAGAAAATTTAAAAACTATTCTTTCTTTTAATTGTTTTTTAACTTGTTGCAATGTTAAAGCTGGGAGATTTTGCAAATCAACTAGCCCAATAACAGGATAATCTTTAGTTAAATTACTAATTTCTTCAACTTCTCTTCTCTTGTATTCATTTATATGAGGCTCAAATTTCATTTTTCAGTTTCCTTAATCTTAGTTCCAATAACATATGCAGGTTTTCCCATTGTAAGCTTTACAATTATGCTCTTGATGTTGTTTTTTTCTTCTGGTAATAATGGTAGTAATGAATTATAAACTGCTAATGCATTCTCAGCAATTTCTTCATCTTTCATATTTTCAGAGCCTATTGGAGCTTTGATAGTTGGCTCATTTTTTGTTTCTAGTCTTACTGTTTTTTCTAGTCTTTTTACAGTTTGGGAAATTTCTTCTGTTGGTTGTAAGATGCAGTCTGCTTTTGGATTTGGCATTAATCCCCGAGGACCAAGGATTTTACCAAAGGTAGCTGCTATTTGAGGCATAACATTTGCCTGTGCAATAAAAAAATCAGTTTCTGAGGCAATTTTCTTAATTGCTTTTTTATCTAAATTTTTAAAATCGTCTAAGTGAATTACATTTTTTAGGGAAGATCTTGCTTTTGTAACTAATTCTTTTCCAACTAAAGCTGTAATTCTTCTTGGCTTTCCTGGGAAAAAAGGGAGTGTGGTAAATGTCAGAATTTTTTGATCTTCTTTTTTAATATTGATGTTTTTTAGATTTATCACTAAGTCAAAACTCTGGGTGAATTTCTTTTTAGAATTTCTAGCTTCCTTTATTGATTCTAATAATTTATTCTTGTCCATCTCACCCTCCTACAACAACTTCTCCTGATTCTAGTAATTCTAGTTTTGTAGTACTTACGGGATAACTTTTTCTATTCTAAAAGGTTTATATAGTTAACTATGCTCAGAGCTGTAAAGTAAACGCTACCTAATATATGTTAAGTTCAATAATTTTTAGTGGCTAAACATGGAAAGGGAGAAATTTCAGACTATGCAAAAGGGCACTTTTAACGATAACTTTAAAAAAGAATTAAGATTTGTTTCATTATGCTTGAAAAGATTATATGTATTGCAGTTAGTGCTGGAAAAATAGTGATGAAGTTGAGAGAAGACGGATTCCGAACTGAAACCAAAAGCGATTCATTTGATTTTGTAACTTCAGCAGATATAAAATCAGAAGAATATATTATAAAAAGATTATCAGATGAATTTCCAGAAGATTCTATTCTATCTGAAGAAAAAGGAAAAATTGGAAATAATACTTCGCGTATTTGGATGGTTGATCCATTAGATGGGACAAAAGATTTCAAAAGTGGAGGGACTGGCTTTTCTATAATGATAGGATTATGTCGGGATGGAAAACCTGTTTTGGGAGTAGTATATGCTCCAGCTAAAAATTTGCTTTCCTTTGCTCAAAAAGGTCATGGTTCATATGTCAGAATTGACGGATACGACCACAGATTGCATGTAAGTCAAACTAAATATCTAAAAGATTCGATAATGGTTACAAGAATTCCACATGGTGAAAAAAGAGATGAAGATAGATTAGAACAATTATTCGATGTAAAAGAAAGAATTCCTGAAAGCAGTGTTGGTATAAAACTAGTATTAATCGCACAAGGTAATGCAGATATTCATATAAATACTCATTTTAGGGCGAATAAGTGGGATACTTGTGCACCACAGATTATCTTAGAAGAAGCTGGAGGAAGAATTACTAACTTGCATGGCCTCCCATTAGATTATAATCAAACTGAAAACAAATGGTTAAATTCATTCGTAGCTTCTAATGGCATTCTACACTCTAAGATAGTTGGGAAAGTTAAAGAAGCTTACTCGAGGAAATAATATGATTAAAGGTATAGCGTTTGATTTTGGAGAAGTAATCTATATGTACAATCACAGTGTACTAATGAAAGATGTTGCACAAGAGCTAAAACAGCCAATAACAGCAGTAACATCTGCATGGAAATTTAAGATAAAAGATTATGAAACTCCAAAAACAACTTTCTAGAAAAGTCGGAGATGTTGAATATGCTAAGTGGGTTTTAGTTATCCCGCCAAATATCATAGAAGAATTGAAATGGAAAGAAGGGCAAGGGTTAGAAGCTGAAATTAAAGAAAACAAGTTGATTGTTAAGAAAAGTTAATTTTTTTGTTCAAAATTCTAGACGTTTACTTTACAGTTCACCATACTCAAAAAAACTCCTTAATAATTAAAGGAAAAGTTTATTAATAAAAAGATAGTTAAATTATGCATGCCAATAACAGATGCTTTTAGGGTTTTTAAAAAAGGGAGCTATTTTCTCATATTTTTGATAACCGCAATAATCATAGCATGGTTATATATTGGACCATTAACTAATCAAGAGGTGTATGATACTGTTGGGTGGATATTTGTTATTTTATTTCCAATCCTGGTTGGTTTAATTGTTTCTAATCAGGTTTATAATTTGAGAGAAGCAAAAACTTGCCCTACTTCAGCGACAGCTGGTGGCTTTATAGGAGGAATTGTTGGAATAGTAACTGTTGGCTGTCCTTTATGCCCATTAGTTTTATTAGGATGGTTAGGATTAGGAGCTGGAGCAACTGGGGGAATTCTTGGTGGGCCCTGGATAAAATTAGGAAGCTTAGTTGTTTTAATACTCGCTTTGTACTGGTCAACTAAGAGGTAAAAAATGTTGAAGTTTATCTTAATTTTTCTTACTGTTTTTATTTTAATTAATTCTAGCTAAACAGACATAAATCTTTTCAAAGAAAAAGCTCTCTTGATCTAGAATTTTAAATTCATAATTGAGATTCTTTAAAATAAATTCGATGTCTCCTGTTATATTACTAAATACAAATAAAATTTTTCCATCTTTTGTGAGATAACTTTTTGCATCTTTGAAAAATCTTTCTAGGATTTCATAACCATATTTTCCACCTGTGATTGCCAGATCATCAGCTCTTTTATCTGATGGAAGATAAGGCGGATTGAAAATGATGAGATCAAATTTTCCTTTAACGTTTTGAAATAAATCTGATTTTATTGAATTTATTCCCTGATTTTTTGCAAATGCAACAGCTTCATCGTCTATATCAACAGCAAGAACATTTTTTGTTTTCTTTAAAGCTGCTAAGGCCTGAATTCCTGATCCAGTTCCCATGTCTAAAACTCTGGAATTTTCTTGAACAAATTTTTCAATATGCTTTTGCAATAAGAAAGAGTCTTCTCTTGGTTGATATATCATTTTAAATTTTTAATTTTGAATTTAAAGTATAAAATTATTGTAAAACTTGTTTACTGCAAAACTTGTGAATATTCTTTTACTCTTTTAATTATAGCTTGCAATAAAACCTTTTCTATTTTTTCATCGAATATCATGTTGATGTTTTCAAATTCAGCAATTCTGTAATCATTTTTTACCTTTTCTACTAAAAGCAGATCTCTTAGCCTTTTTAATTGCCTTCTTACATTAGAAGCAGCTAAGCCTTTGGATGAGAGTTTTGATTTTTTTCTTAATCTAAAAGCCTCGTCTCTTATTTCTTCAGAGCTAAGTAATTTTCTTTTTTCTTTTGAATTTAATAAAACCTGCAATATGTCTACAATTATATCTCTTGAGTCTCCTGGTTGCAATAGTCCAATTGAAAGGCAGAATTTTCTTATATTCTCTCTTTTATTCTGAGAGTAAGGTTTTTCGTATCTTCTTAGAGTAATTTCATTCAGAGGGATATCTCGCGAAATAGTTTTAGGCATATACAACAATATATTAATAAAGTTTAAAAAGTTTTGGTTTTTCTGATTCTTTCTGATTTAAGAAATCTTAGCAAAAAATTAAGAAGTTTTTAACTTTGGAACGCTTAGAATTTCATCTTTTCTGAGCAAAGATATTCCTGCCTCATTGCCCAGAATATCCACTTTAATTATCTTATCAGGGTCTTTTAGATCTACATTGGGCTTGTCAATAACATCTGTTAATTTTATAATTAAGTCTCTTTCATGTTCTTCAAAGTTTCTCTTTCCAAGATCCATTTTCCATTTTTCTCCTGAATCAATTCCATTGGCTACTTGCTTTACTAGGTTTTGCATTTCTGAGATTTTGGACTTGCACCAATTATCAACAGGAATCCAATGGAAAGTTCTTGAGAATTTATCAGGATTACTCTTGCATCTTTCTACTAATTTCCTCACAACAGCTTTTGGATTATTAACAGCAATCTTAAATAGTCCATTAACATCAGAATCAAAGAATCTTGATTTTTCATTTATTTCTGAAAGTAATTGCTCTATCTCTAGTTTAGCGCTTGCTTCTTTATTTGGATCAAATGTTACTAATAAATTTGGCCTATTGGAAATTTGCATTGGTGCAGCTCTAGTTACTTGCGAAGCTCTGGTTGCTTTAATTTTTGCCACTCTTGTTTTTGCAATTCTTTTAGCTTTTGGAGCCTTTCTCATGACTTTAGAAACCTTCTTGGCTTTAGATTTAGCTCTTATCTTTTTAGAAACTTTGGCTATTTTCTTAGCTTTCTTAGCTTTAGACTCCGCCCTTTTAACCCTTGATTTTGCCATTTTAAGACCCCCTTTGTAAGTATTAATTGAACCAATTTCTTGATATTGATTTTATATAATGTTTAAGTATTTATAGCTTTCTATCTTAATTTTTCAGCCGCCTTTTTAATTTTTCTTGTGTATCATCTAGGGCATTTACCTTTAAATCATCTTTTAGTTCCATTAAAAAAGATACAAGAAAATTGGATATGACAATTTACTCTCTTTCATTGGTGGAATTTTAATCTGGAATATATCTTAATATATGGAAGGTTGAAAATGAGAAGTATTCTACATCATTTATAACGTCTTTAAAATTGATTTTTAATTCCTCTATTAATTTTATTAATTCTGCTAAATCCCTTACTATAACTTCAATTTCAAAATCTGCCCCCCCGATAGTTTTATTGATTTGATAGATATTTTTATGCCTCCTGCAGTATTCAAATAATGAATTATTTCTTTTTGTTGAGATTAGATGAATATCAACTCTATATGATGTGTAACCTAGCTTTTCTAGATTTAAACCAATTTTATAGCCAACTATAACCTTTCTTTTCTCTAAATTTTTTATTCTTCTTCTAACAGTTTCTGGGGACATTTTTAATTTTTTAGCAATATCTATAGAAGACTGCCTGATATTAGTTGCATAATACTCTATTAGTTTTAAATCTTTTTTATCAATTTCCTCCTTTTCACCAATACCATAAATTCTTTCTATGTAATCTGTTGGATTTTCTAAAAAGAATTTTCTATTGAAATTGTATATTGGGGCATAAAGAGAGACATTATAATTTTTTATCCTGTTTTTATAATTAATCATAATATAATCCCAAAGATTGTGGAATTCTGAGATTGTTTTAACACCAAAGAATAAGGCATAATCCCATTTTCCGTGCATTGAGGTAATGGTCCAAATTTGATCAATTTTTCTTATATATTCAACAAAATTTTTACCTTCTCCTTCTGTCATTTGTTGAAATTTAAAATAAACCCTAAAGGTGAAATAACCTAGTTTTGACATATCAATAATTGCATTATATCCTGTTATAATTTCTGCTTGCTCTAATTTTTTCAACCTATACAAAATAAATTGTTTAGATCTTTTTAGTTTATGAGAGAGCTTTGCTAGAGTTATTGAGGAATCTTTATCCAGTTCATAAAGTAGCTTTTTATCGTATAGATCAATTTTATATGCCATATTTTTTACAATTGTTAGATTATTTATAAAATTTTTGGTTTTATTAAAAAAAGCGAGCACAATATTTTATTAAACTGTTGTGCTAAAGTAGTTATGTTAAGGGGCTTATGTTAATTAAAGACTATATATAAGTCAGGTTGTTGAGATAAAATATAAGTCAGGTTGTTGAGATAAAATATAAGTCAGGTTGTTGAGATAAAATATA
>CAZCNK010000017.1:10100-17614 GCA_964500345.1 Candidatus Woesearchaeota archaeon
AGTCAGGTTGTTGAGATAAAAATGATAAATCAAACCAGATGTTTCAGGCCAGGAGAACTTGGATACGCTATAAATTTTAATGAAGCAAGGGCTTTTATTACCCCCCTTGCAGATAGTCATAGTGACGTAAAGATAAATGGTATAAAGATAGAGTATACTGATGAGAGAGAAAGAGATCCTATAGAGGAGAAATTAAGGATTACAAAAGTGCAATCAGTGGAAACTGCTGTTTTACATAATGGAGTTTTTTCTGTAAACCACCATAGTTTTCAGTACGGCACAGGTCTTAGAAGCTCAAGCGATGAAACTTTTTATTTGCCTATAATGCTTCCTATTATAATCAATTTGCTAAGAGAAAAAAGAAAAAAATCTAGGGGTTTAGAAGATTTAATACCAAATCTTGAGAAGCTCTTGGCAAGAATAAGAGAAAAAGAATTGATTGATAGACAAAAGTAGACAAAAGGGGCGGTGGAGGGTTTAAAATAATGCTATATACAACACAAATAAAATTAACTTATAGCATTATTGCTTTTATAATTGGTTTGATAGTTGGTTACTTTGCTATTGGCTGTTAAGATGATAAAAAACAAAAAATCAAAGATAGCAAAACTTATAAACTTAGTGAATTTAAGAAATATTTTATAAAAATTATGGAGGAAATTAAAATGTTTAATAAAAAAATACTAATCTTTGGACTGATTTTAGCGATTGCTCTTTTGGTTGGATGTAAAAGTGGTACTCAGACACAGGACAAAGAACCAATTAAAATTGGATTCATTGCTCCTTTAACTGGAGATGCTGCTAATTTAGGTGTAAATTCAAGAAAGGGTGTTGAACTAGCTGTAAAAGAACTTAATGATGCTGTTGGTATTAATGGAAGAAAAGTTGAGGTTGTTTATGAAGATGGAAAATGTAATGCTAAAGATGCCTCATCTGCTGGAAATAAATTAATAAATTTAGATAAAGTTCCAGTAATAATTGGGGGTTTATGTTCCTCTGAAACAATAGCTGTTGCTCCAATGGCTGAAGATAACAAAGTAATATTATTTTCTGGTTGCTCTTCAAATCCAAAGATAACGACAATAGGTGATTTTGTATTTAGAGATTATCCTTCAGATTCATTCCAAGGAGTATATGGTGCAGAAATTGCAAAGAATAAATTAAATGCGAAGAAAGTTGCAATTTTATACTGTTTAGGGGATTGGTGTGTAGGAATAAAAGAGGTTTTCAAGAAAAAGTTTACTGAATTGGGTGGAGAGGTAGTTGCTGAAGAAAGTTATGAACAAGATTCAAGAGATTTAAGAACTCAGTTAACAAAGATTAAGGATAAAAATCCTGATTTAATCTACTTTGTTGGTTATACTGAAGCTTCTATAGTTGGAATTAAACAGATGAAAGAATTAGGAATAGATGTTCCGACATTAGGTGCTGATGCATGGGATGATGCTAAGATATGGACTGAAACTGGAAATGCTGGCGAAGGAAAGATGTGGACTGTTGTAGATACACCAATTTCAGAGGATTTCAAAGCAAAAATGAAGGCACAACATGGAAGTGATGAAGTGACGTTATGCACACCTCAAGTTTATGACGCATTTAACATAGTTACAGAAATAATGAAAAAAGTTGGTACAGACACCACAAAGATAAAAAATGAGTTATATAAGGTAAAAGGTTACAAAGGGGTTTCAGGAACAATAACTATTGATAGTAATGGTGATTTAGCAACTGCAAATTATGTAACTAAAGTTGCTAAGAATGGAAAAGGAGAAATCCTTTATAAGTAACAAAGTAGTATAACAAAAGTTTAATAAGTTTGCTTTTTTCTTAATTTTAAAATAAAATGGAAATGAGTATATCTGTCGAAGAAATAGTAAAAAAATACCATATGGCCAAAAAGTCACTATCTAAAAAATATTAGAGATGCAAGTTTTAATTTAATTTTATCTGAAAAGATTGGACCGAATGATGAAAATCAGCATGGAGTTTACGCGGTTGTTGCTCAAAAACAAGAACTACAAAATGTTTATGGAAATATAGAATGGGAAATTTGTACCACATGAAGATTAAATTTTTTTATTTTTTATAAAAAATAAAATACGATAACACTAAATAAAGCCATTAAAAAATAAATTTTTACTTTTTTCTTGTTAGATATAAGTAATATAATTGATTCTAGTATTAAGATCCAAGATTGGGTGCTTATTATTTCAGACATATAGAGAAATATTCTCTTTTTCTATATAAAAATTTCTTTTTATTTTTTATTATGATCCATAATTTAAGTAGAATAGAAAAGTTTAAATATTACCTGATATTACTAGGTATTATATGGAAACTGTTAGTATAAAGTTGGAAAAAGATTTTGCTAAAGATTTGCAAGGTGTAATGAGAAAACATAGATACGTTACAAAAACAGAGTTCATTAGAGAGGCCATTAGAGATAAGATTAAAGATCTTGAGAAAGAGGATGCATTGTTACGGGCAAAAGAGTTATATGGTGCTTCGAAAAGAAAAACTACTGATCAAGAGCTTCATAAAGCTAGAGAAAAAGCTTTTGATGAGTTAGAAAAAGAGGTTTTATAGCAGATCTTCAGGCTGTCTAACTTCAACAATGTGGGATAATTTTAAAAAATCTTGATCTCTTGTGATCATTATTGCATTATTGTCTCTAGCTAGTATTGCATGCAATGCATCCCCTCTTGGGATATTTTTTAAAGAAGCTAATTGCTTAGCTTCTTCACTTTGATTCCTATTTATTTGAACTTTTTTTATATTGCCTGGTTTTGCTATCTTAATAATAGCATAAATCTCATTAATATCATAACCTAAATGTTTTAATTCTCTAATATGAAAATCAGAATAAATAATTAAAGAATCTTCTTCAATAATCTTTAATATAAGCTTGAAAGCATTTTTTCCGTTCATTCCTCTTTTTTCATAGTGATCAAGCCAAATAGATGTATCAAGATAATAAGCCTGCATAAAGAAATTTAGAAAATTGGTCTTTAAATAACTTATTGGTTTATATAAGATAAAATTAAATGGTTAAAAATAAAATTAAGGTGTTTATTTTTAGATTAGTAATCTTTAAATAAACTCTTTCTTCTTTTTTTAATATGTCAATAATCCCACAGCTAATTGCAAATGGTATAATAGCAGGTGGAATTTATTCTCTAGTTGCATTGGGGTATACAATGGTTTATGGAATTTTAAAATTCATAAATTTTGCACATGGAGAAATTTTTATGATTGGTGCTTATATTGCTTGGCTCTTTAATGTCATGTTTGGGGTTAATATAATAATTGCACTTTTGATTTCAATGATTGGGTGTGCAATCTTGGGGTTTTTAATTGAAAAGGTTGCGTATAAGCCATTGAGACAGAGCCATAAAATCGTTCCTTTAATAACTGCAATTGGAGTTTCTTTATTTTTACAAAGTTTAGCTTTAATTTTTTTTGGGGCTGATATTAAAACTTTTAGAACTGGAACCGTTGAAAAGGGATTAAATATTTTCGGAGCAACAATTACAAAATTGCAAATTGCAATTATAATTGTATCTTTGATTTTAATGTTTTTATTGCATTTATTTGTTAAATACTCTAAAACAGGAAAGGCAATAAGGGCAGTTTCAGATAATCCGGAATTAGCTTCTACAATTGGGATTAATATTAATAAAGTTATTTCAACAGTTTTTATTATTGGTTCAATGCTTGCTGCTGTTGCTGGAGTTTTAATTGGAATGGAACAGAATTTACAGCCAACCATGGGAGTTTCAATTGGAATCAAGGCATTTACAGCTGCTGTTGTTGGCGGAATTGGAAATATTTATGGGGCTTTATTAGGGGGATTTTTAATTGGATTAATTGAGAACATTGGAATATGGTTTATTCCTTCAGGTTATAAAGATGCAATTGCTTTTTTAGTTTTATTGATAATGTTATTTTTCAGACCTCAGGGATTATTTGGAAAAATTGAAGCTGCGGAGAGAGTTTAAAGCAAAGAGTAAAGGAGATTAAAATAAAAGGCGAAGGAGATTAAAATGGGATATATTGAGCATATTTTGATATTAATCTGCATTTACATTATATTAGCTGTTAGCTTAAATTTAATAGTTGGATTTGTTGGGTTATTAAATTTAGGACATGCTGCTTTTTTTGGCATAGGAGCATATACTTCTGCTTTGTTAACTTTAGCTGGGATTCCTTTTATAATTGCTTTTTTTTCTAATTTTATTTTAGCTGGGATTTTTGGATTTTTAATTTCTGTTCCCTGTGTTAGATTAAGAGGAGATTACTTGGCTATTGCCACTCTAGGATTTGGTGAAATAATAAGGGCTGTTTTAAAAAATTGGGTTTCTTTAACAAGAGGCCCATTAGGAATACCTGGAATTCCAAAGGCAAGCATTGGGATTGTTTTAAATACCCAGACTAAATTTTTGATTTTTGCATTAGCAATTGCATTGCTTACTATTTTCATAATAAACAGAATTGTTCATAGCCCTTTTGGCAGAGTTTTGAGATCAATAAGAGAAGATGAAATAGCTGCAGAGTCTTTAGGAAAAAACGTTTCTAAATACAAGATTATTGCTATTGTAATTGGAGCTAGTTTTGCCGGCATTGCTGGATCTCTTTACGCACACTACATTACATTCATAGACCCAACAACCTTTACATTTACAGAAACAATTTTAATGGTTTTAATGGTTGTATTAGGTGGAATGGGTTCAATTACAGGATCAATAGTTGGGGCAATTATCTTAATTGCATTACCTGAACCATTAAGATTTTTGCAATTGCCAAGTTCAATTGTTGCAGCTGTAAGGCAAATGTTATATTCCTTAATTTTGATCTTGTTAATGATATTCAAGCCAAGCGGATTTTTTGGGGAGAGAAGGCATAAGGTTAGAATAGAAAATGAGCAAGGTACTTGAGGTTAAGGACTTACATAAAACTTTTGGTGGAATAAATGCGGTTGCTGGATGTGACTTTTCTGTAGAGAGAGGAAGAATAGTTGCTTTAATAGGCCCAAACGGAGCTGGAAAAACAACTGTCTTTAATTTAATAACTGGGTTTTTAAAATCTGATAAAGGAAAAGTAATATTAGAAGGAGAAAATATTACAGATTTAAATCCATATAAAATTGCTGAAAAAGGAATTTCTAGAACATTTCAATTAATTAGATTGTTTCCAAAGATGACTGTGATGGAAAATATGTTATTGGCTATGAAGCATAGGCATGAGGGATTATTTGATGCTTTAATTAAGAAAAAAAAGATGAAAGAGCTTGAGAAAAATAATGAGAGAAGAGCAATGGAACTTTTAGAGTTCGTAAATTTATATGCAAAGGCAAATGAATTAGCTGGAAATTTATCTTATGGTCAGCAAAAATTATTAGAGATTGCTAGGGCTTTAGCTCAAGAGCCAGAGATTATTATGCTAGATGAACCAGCATCTGGAGTAAATCCAACGATGCTGAAAAAGATTGGAGAATTATTAATAAAACTAAAAAAACAAGGCAAGACAATCTTGTTTATTGAGCATGATATGGAATTTGTTATGAATATTGCTGATAAAGTTGTTGTTATGGATTATGGCGATGAAATTGCAGTTGGGAGTCCTAAAGAAATACAGAGAAATAAGAGAGTTATTGATGCTTATCTTGGAACAACAACCTAAGCGAGAAAAATAAATTAAATCTTCATTCCAGTTTCTTGAATAAAATCTACTCCTAGTATCACATTCAATCCCTCATCATTAATATCATCTGTGTAGAAAGGCGTATCAGAAACACCAGCCTTAAGAGCAATGCCCTTTCCATTACCAAGCTCCTTTATTGATAAATTTGCATATTTCCCCTTAACTAAAAATCCAGATGCGCAAACAGCACTATAAGAGCCATATAGCTCAGCGCCAAGTTCAGTGGCCAGTTTCTTACTCACTACGGTTTCATCTGCTCCAGTATCTACTACAGCAATGGTAATCCTCTTAGTTTCTTTAAATGATACCTCAACTGGCATGTACATTCTTCCCATATTTGCCTCCTGTTAAAATCCAAACTATCATATCTCTTCTTTTATAATTGTGCAAATCTCCACTCACAGAAATCTTCTTTCCCCTAACTTTAATCTCTAGGTCGGGGTATAGCTCCTTAATCTTTTTCACAACCTCACTTTGACTTTCCTTCTCAACATCAAATGCCATTTCTTTTATTCTGTATACCATCTATCTATTAAAATACGTACTCTTTAATAAGTTTTTCTGTTAAATTGTCGAAAATATTTCGGACATTTAGAAATAAATATAATAAACTTCGGAAACTTTTTACAATACTTTTTACAATAATTATAGAAAACTGAAAATTTAATATATTTTGTGATGGTAAAACTTTTTATATTAAGCTTAATTTAAGTTAAGATTTAGTTCATTTAAAAATTTACTAATCTCTTTTTTATTCTTTAAATAAATGTAATCAACTTTGTTATTTTCAATTAATTCTTTATATTCATAAAATCCAGCCTTCTGATCCTTTTTCTTATATCTATAAGCATACTTAAGTAATAAAAACAGATCGATTATGCTCTCTTTATGTTTTCCAGTTCTTAAAATAAATCTCTTTAAGATGTTATAAGCTAATATGTAAAATGGAAAGTTTAACCAAATAACCAAATCACTTTTCTTAATAGCATTATTAACCCATAATGTATAAACTCCTTCAATTATCCAGCTTTTATTTTTTACTATCTTGTTTAATATTTTGCTTCTTTGTTTCTCATCCCGTTTGAGGTCATATTTTCTTTTCCAAAAAATATCATCTAAATCATAAGCTTTAATCTTTAAGATAGACGACAATTTTTTAGCTAGAGATGTTTTTCCTGTGCCAGTAATGCCAATTATATAAACTCTATTTAATCTCATACTTCTTTCGAGATTATCACAATATTTAAATATATTATATTTGTTTAATGATCTATGAAACTGCTTCAAATTCAAAACCTTGAATCTTGGTACGGAAAAATTCAAATTTTAGATGGGGTTAACTTACATGCTAGTAAGGGAGAGATTGTTTCTATTATAGGGCCAAATGGGGCTGGCAAATCTACTGTACTAAAGAGTATTTTTGGTGTTGTCAAAAAAAGAAAAGGCCATATTCTATTTGAAAATAAAAGCATTATAGGAATGCAACCTAATGAGATTGTAAAAATTGGGATTAGCTATGTTCCACAAGGAAGAAGTGTTTTTCCAACTTTAACTGTTCATGAAAATTTGCAATTGGGGGCATACATAAGAAAAGACACAATTGAAAGCGATTTAGAGTATGTTTATGATAGATTTCCAAGAATAAAAGAAAAAAAAAACCAAAAAGCTGGATTGCTTAGCGGAGGAGAACAACAAATGGTTGCTATTGGCAGGGCTTTAATGCTTAAACCTAAATTGCTTTTACTAGATGAGCCTTCCTTGGGCTTAAGCCCGAAGGTTAAGAGAGAGATTTTTGAAAAGATAAAGGAAACAAG
>CAZCNK010000018.1:0-2169 GCA_964500345.1 Candidatus Woesearchaeota archaeon
TCATGAAACTATTGAAACCACATTAAAAAATTCAAAAGGAAAAAAATTTATGATACTGGACTCTGTCCAGCATTTGCTTTACTATCATGATACTAAAACAGTTTTAAATTTTTTAAGCCTGCTGGATAAAAAGTGCAAAATTCACAAAACAAATCCAATATACATCATTGATGACAAAAAACTAAACAATCAAATTAAAAAATATTTATTTAAGAATTGCGACAAAGTTATAAATTTAAAAAAGAAAAAATAATTCTTATTAAATCTCTATTCCAAATCCAATCAAATCTCTTTTTAATTCTTCTGAATTTTTGAAAAGAATTGTTTTAATACCAATTTCTCCAGCAGATTTAATATTTCTTTCTTGATCATCTACATACAAACATTCTTCAGGCTTTATTTTCAATTTATCCAAAATTAATTCATAAATCCTTTTGCTAGGCTTCCTCACCCCAACTTCAAAAGAATATAAACTAGAATGAAATAATTTGTGATAGCCATACTTCTCTTTGCAATGATCAATCCACTCTTTTGCATGATCTGAAACCAAACCTAGCTTAAATCCCCCATACTTTAATTTCTCAACAATTTCTCTCATTCCATCTATCTCTCTAAAGTTATCTCTCGCACTTTTCTTAAGAATTTTCATATCAATATTCCACTTGTTTTTCCTTAAAATTCTTTTCCAATATTCTTCTTCTGTTATTTCTCCCTTAAATAAAGAACTAAGCTCCTCTCCTTCAAGCATCCAAAAAATTTTATCAGCTTTTATTCCTAGCAAAGGCTCTAATCTAAATTGAATCCCCCAAAATCCATTTAGCAATACTTCTCCTACATCAAAAACAATTGCTTTTATCATAGCCTTTACCATATTAAACTCTTTCACTAAATGCTAATTCATGTACTACATCAATATAAGTATTAAAGAATATCTGTTTTAAGAAATATTATTCTTCTTCTGCCATAAAATCATCAACACTAAACTTCATCTCTTTCTCATCCTTTATCATTCCCCTAGCCAACATATACTCTTTTGCTAATATCCAAAAAAACAATCCCAAACTCTTCTTGCCTTTATTGTTGCAAGGCACTACAATATCCAAATAAGTGTTCTCATTATTAGTATCACACAATCCAATAACAACAGCCCCAGCTTTAACTGCATCTCTTACTGCATCCTTATCAGGAAATGGATCTGTAACCAATAAAACTTTTATCTCTTTAAATATTTCTAATCTTGAATTTGTCAGCATCCCAGGATGATACCTTTCATAAGTCTTAATTCCAGTCAGCATTGAAAACATCTTCATAGCCTTCCATCCATTTTCTCTTCTTCCAACAACTAATATGTCTTCTTGTTTAAATTTAGAAAGAAATTTACAAGCAGCCCCAATCCTGCTATTAATGGTTTGAACATTCAAAACAGCTAATCCATCTGGCCTTATCTTATAAATAAAAGGCTCCATATACTTTGTCCTAAATTTAGTGCCTATATGTAACCCAGATTTCAGATAAGTATCCAGTGGAACTAAAAATTGTTGCTCTGCCATATTTTTTCTGTTCAATTTTCAATTTATAAATCTATTGCTGTAAGCTGTGATGTGTAGGTTAGTGACATTTGTTTTGCAAAAAAGCACTCTCGAAAAATTTCTATATTTTACAATAAATTTCCGTTATTTTTTCTTTTTACCGAAAAACTTTTGATAATAACAAGAAGAATTTCTAATTTTTAAGAATTTTTCCGGATTTTTCTTGAAAATTTTCATTAAAATCAATTCTTTAGAATTATAAAAAATGTAAAGGTCGTGTAGCTTAATGGATAGAGCAACCTTCTGACTGAGGGTTTGATGTGGGTTCAATTCCCACCACGACCGCATTAATGCCCTAAAGGACAATTAAACAACAAATGTAAAGCCATAGTAGCTTAATGGATAAAACAACCTTTTCACGAATGGTCATATGTTGGTTCAAATCCCAGCTGTGGCACATAAATTTAAAATAATAAAGTAAAACTTATTTATAAACTTTTGGTATATTTTTCCGGAAAATTTTCAATTACTTTAAAATTTATAATCACTTTTTATATTTAATTGAATTTAGCTTTTGCTCTTTTTATCTAAGCAATAAGGCTCATAATCATCATACAAAAATGGTACAATCATTCCAGCT
>CAZCNK010000018.1:2179-14961 GCA_964500345.1 Candidatus Woesearchaeota archaeon
AGGATTATTTGCCTCTAACACAATATCATATCTTTCTCCAGGCAACAAAGGCAGATTATCTCTAGTTAACTGAGCACCCTCTGGAATTTTATTCCCATCAACAGCAACTACCTTAAAAGAATGCCCATGTGTATGCATTGGGTGCATTTCTTGAGTACCAGCATTTATTAATCTAATTAAAACTCTTTCCCCTTCCTTCACTATCAAAGGCTCTGTATCTGGAAAAATTCTGCCATTAACAGTAAACACATTATATATAATATTATGTTTCTCATGTTCATGTTCTTCATTATTAATCAATTCAAGTGCCATATTCTCTCCATTCTCCCCAATAGCCCATTCATCTAGTAAATAAACATATTCTCTATCATATTTTTCTTTATCTTCTGATTCAATAATAAAAGCTCCATATAATCCCATATCTAATTGCCCAACAGAATCAACATGACTACTACCATGAGTATGATAAAAATGAGTTCCTGAATTTTTAGCAGTAAACTCATAAATATAAGTCTCACCAGGTTCTATCGGGTATTGTGTAAAACCAGGAATCCCATCAGCCTTATTCTCAACATGAACGCCATGCCAATGAATAGAAGTTGCAACAGGCAAGTTATTTGTAAAAATAATTCTAACTTTATCCCCTTCATTTACTCTAATTTCTGGGCCTGAAACTTGGCCATTATATGCCCAAGCTAAAACTGTTTTTTCTTTTGCATACTCCCATCTTATTGGATAAGCATTCAGTTTAAATTCTTTAACACCATTATTTTCAATAAAAGGTAATTTATTAATGCTGTCTCTTGGAGTTTTTATAGGAATATTTGAAGTATCTTCGCTTTCAGATTCTTCCATATCTTCCATATCATGTCCTAAGCGCTCTATCTCCATATCTTCATGACCATTTTCATTACCATCTTCTATTGTTCTCTCCTTATCAGCAATATTAAAAATATAGATCAAGCTAATTAAAGCTATTATTGGTATCAAATAGTATACAAGATTCACCCGGTTCACTCTTTTTGTAGAGGTTCCCTTCTTACTATCTGCTTCTGTCCTGGTTTCTTCCATACTTTTGTTTCCCCCTCACGCTGTAAAGGAATATATGTATAAACATGACCCCAAGGATCCCCGCTTTTTATTTTTTTCTGATGGGTCTTAGTTAATTTTGATAAGGCACAAAATCCCTCGGGTAATTTTTCACTCTCAAATATTATCTTGCCCTGCTGTTTAAAATATTCAGGCTCTTTATCAACATCAACAATTTTTATAACTTGTGTCGGGCACTCTTCCTGACAAAGTAAGCAGCCAATGCATTTATTTACCTGAACTGGAAACTCCATCATATACTTAAATGGCTCACCTCTAGCTTTGCCTTCAGGACTAACATGCTTTGGCCTTGTCATATCTAAGGTATTCACTGGACAAACATCCATACACTGGCCGCAATTTATACAATTTCTTGCATTGAGCAAAAATTTAAATGGCATCTTGCATTTTCCTTTCTTCTTCCCTGATCAGCTGAATCTCATTACAAAGTATATCATTAAAGCAATTAACAAAACTAAAATAAATAAAACCCACCCAAAAGCGTGAACTAAAGTATACTGAAAATTTTCAACTTTTCTTACTCTAGTCAAATTATTTTTTATGAAATAAATAAAAGCTATTAAGCCTATTGCAAAAAAATAAAAATGGGAGACTTGCAAAGATCTTCTAGCCAACTCTGGATTTAATAAAGAGGAGAAATAAAATTTTAATTGCTCAAATGGAAATCCATGACCACCTTCCATAAAAAACAACAAGCTAAACAAATTAAGCATAACTCCTGTCATCACGCAAATTGAAACCCAAAAATTTGCCATTGCATTTTCATCTGCATCCCAGATTAATTTTATTAATAAAGCAACCCCTAGTAATATAATAGAAAATGGCGCAAATGGAACTGCAAGATGAACAGCTTCATATATGTGTGGATGCAACAACATCAATCCAAGAATAAAAGTTATAACCATTAAACCATCTCTTAGCAAAATAAAAGTCAGCCACCAAATATCTGCCCCCAATCTCAAAGTAAATTTTTTTAAGATTCTAAGAAAATATGATCTAGAGAGTTGAACAAGGGCAACTCCTAAATACAAGGTTGCAACTATCGCTATAAATGTTTCATGCGTCCATAAATCCAAGCTTCCCTTTGTAAATCCCTCTTCTGTTGAATGAGCTCCTCCGTTTGCTAGAGCTATTGCTGGCACAATAGCAAATATAAAGATAAGTAGAACTACATTTATCACACTCTTTTTCATATATTATGCAAATAGAGGGGAGGTTTATAAAGATTTTGGCTTTTGTTCTGCAGCTTCTGCTCTGATGTGACCATCATCTAAATTTTAAAAATATTACATAGTAAAGTTTATATTCATTAAAAAGATTTAACTCTTATGCAAAAAGAAATAGAGGAAAGAGTTAAAAAGCTAGTAGATGCATTATCAAAATTTGCTTTTGTAAAAGCAATCTATTTATTTGGTTCTAGACAAATAGGAAAAGCTACTAAAATATCAGATATAGATATTTGCGTAATAGACGACCCATCTACTTCATTAAAAGAGAAGTTCAAGGTTTATCAATATTCAGAATATCCTTTTGATGTTTCTCTGTTTTCTCAATTATCACTGCCAATACAATTTAATGCTTTAAAAGGAGAATGTGTATTTTGCAAGGATGAAGAATTTGTTAAGGAATTAAAGCCGAAAATATGGTTTGAGTATTTTGACATGCAGCCGATTTGGGAAGAAGGTCTTAAGATTAGAAAAAAAGCAGGTCATAGGGTTATATTATGAATAATAAAAAAATAAATAGTTTTTTAGTTGTATAAGTGTTAAATTATTAAAGTCCCTTCTTTTCCCTCTAATGCTTTTTTAATGTTTTGTGGATTTGTAATTATTGCTTTTTTCCCTCCTGATTTTAAAAAGTTAATTGCGGCTTGTATTTTAGGCCCCATGCTCCCAGCTGGAAATTGATTTTGTCTCAAAAATTTTAATGCTTCTTTTATTTTTAATTTTTTAATTGGAATTTGATTTTTATTTCTGAAGTTTAAATAAACCCTTTTAACATCAGTTAATATTAACAAAAAATCAGCTCTAATTTCTTTAGCTAAGCAACTTGCAGCTAAATCTTTATCTATCACAGCTTCCACCCCTACTATTTTTTTATTTTTCCTAACAACAGGAATTCCGCCACCACCCGCAGCAATAACCACTGTTTTTTCAGAGATTAATTTTTTGATAATGTCTTTCTCAAGAATTTTAATTGGCATTGGAGAAGCAACAGCTCTTCTATAACCTAAATCTCTAATCTTCACAAATTTGTAACCTTTTTTTCCAAGAACAAGAGACTGTTTTTTATTGTAATAAGGGCCAACTGGTTTTGTTGGATTCTTAAAATTCTTATCATCCTTATCAACAAGAACCTGAGTTATTAAAGTGATAACTTTTCTTTTTATTCCTAACTTGCGAAGTTCAGAACTTAGCTGTTGCTGAATTAAATATCCCAACCAACCTTGAACCTCTGCATCCAAAACATCCAATGGCATCTCAGGAACTTTTTTCCTTGCAATTTCACCTTGAATTAACAACTCACCTATTTGGGGACCACTTCCAACAACAATTGCAACATCATAACCCTTCTTTATTAAGAAGATTAATGAACTACAGCTTTCTCTTATGTTTTTAATCAGCTCTTTATAAGTTCCCTTATCTTTCACTCTTGTTAAAGCATTGCCACCCAAAGCAACTACAGCTTTCATATTACCTCTTTTTGACTAATACCTCCATACTACCCAAAAAACATCTTTTTCTCTTTATATAAAATTTTCTAGAAGATATTCTTAGCTTAAGGTTAAACGATAAATTTTTATATCTTGCATCTTTACATATTAACGAAAAAGATGGTGAAAAACTCACTTATTAAGACAAAAATACCAGGACCAAATAGCCTTAGATTATTCTCTCAAAAAAAGCAATATGTTTCAAATGGCTTAGATATGGACTATCCAGTCTTCATAAAATCTGCCAAGGGCTCTATTCTTACAGATGTTGATGGTAATAGATTTATTGATTTTGCTGGTGGTATTGGGGCTTTAAACAGCGGTCACTCAAACAGAAAAATTATCTCGGCAATGAAAAAACAGTCTGGAAAGTTAGTTCATACTTCATTCACAATTCTAGGCTATAATTCTTACGTTGAACTCTGCAAAAAACTCAACCAGATAACGGGCCAATATCCAAAAAAATCCTTCTTAGCTAACTCTGGTGCAGAAGCTGTTGAAAACGCAATAAAGATTGCCAGGAAATACACAGGAAGGCAAGCAATAGTCTCATTTGATCATAGCTTTCACGGAAGAACATTATTAACAATGTCTCTCACTTCAAAAATCAAGCCATACAAACTTGGATTTGGTCCATTTGCGCCGGAAGTCTACAAGCTTCCATATCCATACACATATAGAATGCCCTCTTCTTGCTTGACAGAAGATGAATACATTAATTATTTAATAAATGACATTGAAGAAACATTCTTTAAAGCAGTTGTTGCTCCAGAAAACATTGCAGCTATTATAATTGAGCTAGTAGCAGGAGAAGGCGGCTTTATAGTTTCCCCAAAAAGATATATTCAAAAACTTTACAGAGTATGTAAAAAATATAAAATTCTCTTTATAGTAGATGAAGTTCAAACAGGTTTTGGAAGAACAGGAAAGATGTTCTCTTACATGAATTATAATATCAAGCCAGATTTAATTACAATGGCAAAATCTCTTTCTAATGGCTTGCCACTTTCAGCAGTAACTGGAAAATCAAAAATCATGGACTCAGTTCATCCAGGAGGTATAGGAGGAACTTTTGGAGGAAATCCAGTTGCTTGCGAGGCTGCTATTGCCGCAATTGATTTTATTAAGAAAAATAATTTAGCTGGGAAAGCTAGACAAATTGGAAAAATTGTAATGTCAAGATTTAATGAGTTTAAGGAAAAATATGAATTCGTTGGTGATGCTCGCGGTTTAGGTGCAATGTGCGCAATTGAGATTGTTAAAGATAAGAAAAGTAAAAAACCTGATAAAAATAGAACTGAGAGGATTGCAAAATTATGCTATCAAAATGGATTAATTTTATTGTCAGCTGGCATTTTAGGTAATGATTTAAGGACTCTTATGCCTTTGGTAATTAATAAAAATGAGCTGAGCGAAGGCCTTGATATAATAGATCACGCTTTGAAAAATTCTTGATCTTTTTTAAAATGGCAAACATTTATTCAATAAATCCTGCAACTGGAAAGAAAATAAAAGGATATAAATTATCTGAAAAGAAAAATCTAGATAGAGGATTACTAAATGCTGAGAGGGGATTTTCTTATTGGAGAAAGATTTCAGCAAAAGAAAGATGTAAGTATATTAGAAAGGTTGCAAAAATTCTTCTGAACAGAAAAAATAAGCTCGCTGAGGCAATCACGATTGAGATGGGAAAACCAATTACCCAAGCAATCTCTGAAATTGAGAAATGTGCTTGGTGTTGTAATTATTATGCTGATTATGGAGTAAGATTTCTTGAAAATGAAATCGTGGAAACAGAAAATAAGAGAAGTTATATTAGATTTGATCCATTAGGAATTATTTTATCTATTATGCCCTGGAATTTTCCATTTTGGCAGGTATTTAGATTTGGCATACCCTCTTTAACGGCCGGCAACGTTACAATTTTAAAGCATTCGAATGTTGTGCCTGAGTGCTCTTTATTGATTCATAAGATATTCCAAGATGCAAACTTCCCAAATGGAGTTTTTCAATCCCTGATCACAGACGCAAAAGGAGTTGGATATTTATTACCTAAAGTAAATGGAGTTTCCTTAACAGGCTCGGTTGAAACTGGAATTAGTATAGCAACCCAATCTTCCAAAAATTTAAAAAAATTTGTTTTAGAATTAGGCGGGAGTGATCCATTTATCGTTCTAGATGATGCAAATATTAAATTTTCATGCGAAAATGCATCAAAAGCCAGATTTGTTAATACAGGACAAAGTTGCATTGCTGCAAAAAGATTCATTGTTACTAAGAAAATAGCAAAAGAATTTACAAAAAAAATTACTGCTCTAGTTTCATTATTAAAAATTGGTGATCCTCTTGAAAAATCTACTGACATTGGACCTTTAGTAAGAAAAGAGCAATTATCAAAACTCGAAAACCAAGTTAGAATATCAGTTTCAATGGGAGCAAAAATTCTATGTGGTGGAAAAAAAGTCAGAAGAGACGGATATTTTTATTTACCAACTGTTTTGACAAGTGTAAAAAGCAATATGCCGGTCATAAAAGAAGAGGTTTTTGGTCCTGTTCTTCCAATCCTGGTTGTTGCAAATGATAGCAAAGCAATTAATGAAGCCAATAATACTGAATTTGGATTAGGAGCTTCAATTTGGAGTAGAGATATTAAAAAAGCAGAAGAAATAGCAAAGAAAATTGAAGCTGGAGTTGTTTCAATAAACTCAATTGTCAAATCAGATCCAAGATTACCTTTTGGCGGCATTAAAAAATCTGGGATTGGAAGGGAGCTAAGCAGATATGGCTTGTTAGAGTTTTGCAATATCAAAGCTATAGTTGTAAACTAAAATACTGAATAGAGTTCAACTAGTTTAGTTTCTATTAACTTTTGCTAGATTTAATCAGATTAAATGCAAAATAAAAAATGAAAAAATTAATTTCTACCTTTGGTTTTGGCTCTAATAACCTGACCAATATAGTCATTAATTCCAGGTACTCCTGAAAGTCCAGTATACACATGAATTTTTAATGAAGCTTCATAAATCTCTGCGCCATGCCTTGTAATTCTCCTTTCAACTCTAAGATGTGATCTTGGATCAATTAAAAATCTATCTGGAAATCGAACAAATCTATCTCTCACATCTGAAAGTCTATCTTCAATAGTTGATTCTTGAGGAATATGTCTTTCTGAATTTCTTCCTAAAAAAGTTGGCTCTTTTCTTCCCTTATTCCGATAATCCCCATTCTGTGCAATACTACTCTCTTGAACTAGTGATAAATCTCCAATATCTCTTTTTGCTAATTCCGCTAAAAACTCTTCAAGTTTTTGAACTTGAACACCTTCTAATTTTCCAACTAGAATATTCTTTAACCAGTTAAAACGTGGTTTACTAGCGTAATCAGTTACATTTTCGACCCTTGTAACGTTAGTTTGTAAGGGCAGAATTACACCCCTTTGGTCTCCTTCTTCAAAAAGTAATGTTACTGAATCTCCAGTCGAAGTAAAAGCATAAGGATTAACCACACTTGCATATCCCATTTTTTCAAGAAAAGCATCTTGCTTTTCTCTCCCTATTCTTCTAACTAAATCTCTTGAATATTCTTGATCGTTTATCTTAGTGATTTTCATTTTTATTATCTCCTTTTTTTGTTTAATTATAATACTTACCTAAAGTATGAACTAGTATATAAATCTTTCGATTTGTTACCACTAATAAAAAGTAGCTATTTAATAAGTTTGAATAAAACCTTTAGTGTTAAAATAAAGAGTAACAGTTAAATTTATATATTAGTATGTTTATTGAGTATAGATATATATCTATAAGGTTTTAAGATGGCTCAAACAACCCAATTTGAAGGATTTGAAAGGAAGGAAACTGTATTGCATTCACCAACATTAAATACTGTCCTTATGGTAGAGGATGTTTTAAAAAATGCTGGCGAGGTAATAACAGTTGCAGAACTTAAAAGAAGGCTACCTAAAAAAGTGATGCATCAAACACTTATGCAGATACTAGACTACTTGCAGTATAGCGGGAAAATAATAATTGGAACTAAGGGAGTTCTCTGGATTTTTACTGAAAGAAAAGAACTTGAAGAGATGATTAAAAGAGGAACCGAAGTGTGAACAAACCTGTTCGAGTTATAATGTTAGATGAAGCAGACAATGAATTTAAAAGATTGAATGAAATAGTTGGCATTCAATTAAAGGAAGACAAGAGTAATAGCTATGAAATACAGTTATTAAAATCCATAAAACAAAAAATAGAGTTCATTAAAGCCAATCCTTTCTATGGTGATAATATTCCAAAAAGATTGATACCTAGAGAGTATAATGTTCAAAACTTATGGAGAGTCGAGCTTAGTAATTTTTGGAGAATGTTATACACAATTAAAGGAGATCAAATAGAAATAATCTGTTTTATTTTAGATATAATAGACCACAATAGATATAATAAAAAATTTGGATATAAAAAACAATGAAAAAGTTTGTTATTCTTGGTGCAACCGGAGAGATTGGAAGATACGTAGTGAGAGATTTATTTGAAACCTGCAAGGATTGTGAGATTATTATAGCAGCTCGTGATTTCAAAGCTGTTAAAAATTATGCAAAAAAATTCAAATCAAAAAGGATAATACCTAAAAAGGTTGATGTTGCAAATATCAAGAAAACAGCTAATCTTCTTAAAAATGCTGATGTCTGCATAAACTGTGTTATTTATTATTTTAATCTGCATGTTATGAAGGCATGACTTCTAGCAAAGTGCAATTATCTTGATTTAGGCGGTTTATATCATATGACAAAAAAACAATTAAGATTGAATTCTAAATTTAAAAAAAAGAAATTAATTGCAGTTCTTGGTTGTGGCTCAACACCAGGAATTACAAATATTATGATAGAACATGCCTCAAGATTCTTTGATAAAATTAATTCTGTTGATATAAGATTTGGAGGTTATGACTGGACAAAATACAAGCAGCATTTTGTTCTACCATATACCGCTTACACACTGTTCGATGAATTTACTGACAAACCAATAGTTTTTCAAAATAAAAAAATTAAACAGGTTAATCCAATGACGGGAAGAGATACTTATGTTTTTCCCAAACCAGTTGGCAAGCAAAGCTGTTTCTACACATTACACTCAGAACTTGCAACTATTCCAGAAAACCTTAAAAACAAAAATCTTAAAAATTGCACATTTAGAGTTTGTTTTCCTGAAGATTTTGTTCATGATGTTAGGCTTTTAATTGAACTTGGATTTGCATCTAAAAAGAGAATTAAAATAGGCAATACTTATATTTCTCCCAGGGATTTTGCAGCTAAAGAGCTCAATAGAGCAGCAACTCCACCAAATATTAAGGTTAAAGATTTAGAATTAATCTGGGTTGATTTAACTGGAATAAAAAATAAGAAGAAGATTAAAATGTCTATTTACGCATTAACAAAAAGCAATTCCAAATGGAACGCGCCAGCAGGTTCAGTTGACACGGCTGTTCCCCCATCAATAATTGCGCAGATGATTGCAAATGGCCAAGTCAGAAAAAGGGGTGTTTTGCCACCAGAAAGCTGTATTAATCCAGAATTATTTTTTAAAGAATTAAAAAAAAGAAAAATAAGAATATTTAAGAAAATTAAAAATTAATATCTTCTTCCAAACTAGATTAGATTAAATTAGAAAAAATAAATGCCATACGGGGGTGTCTACAAATCTATCCTAATGTAGTCACCATAAATGAAAAGATTTAAATACGTAGTCACCTATTATAATATTATGCATATCGAGAAAAGAAAGGTTAATGGAAAGATCAAGTATTATCTATCTTATTCTTACAGGAAAGGTTACCAAGTCTATAAGTTCAGAAAATATTTAGGGCAAGATTTGACAAAGAAGCAGTTAAAAGAAAGAAGAGTCATAGCTGAAAAGCTTATATTAGAAGAAATATACAAGTACAAACTCGTTAAGGATCCACTACATTTTGAGCTATCCAAAAAAGAGATAAAAACAATCAAAGCATTAGAGGCAGAAATTCCTATTAAAATAGCTCATCTTTCAGAAAAAGACTGGAAAACTTTCTCAGAAATATTCACATACAGTACAAATGCGATAGAAGGAAGTAAACTAAATCAGAAAGAAGTCATAGATCTTTTAGAAAAAGACAAGTGGCCTGACAAGTCAAAAGAAGACATTGCAGAAGCATATGGAGTTAACGAGGCAATACAATTTATTAGAGGAACAAAAGAACGCATATCAGTATCTCTTATCAAAAAAATACATAAGATAATTTTCAAAAATTCAAAACCTTTTGCGGGAAAACTAAGGAAGAGAGGAGAAGAAGTCGTTGTGATGGATAACAAAGGAAATATTGTGCATGAAGGAGCATCTCAATCAAGAATGTATCACTTACTGAAAGAACTTACTAACTGGTATGAAAAAAATAAGATAAAGTATCCTGCCCTAGTTCTTGGGGCAGTAGTCCATAATCAATTTGAGAATATTCATCCCTTCAGGGATGGCAATGGAAGAGTTGGAAGAATCCTCTTAAACAATATATTAACAAAGCATAGCTTACCTCCAATCAATATAGATTTTAAGAGTAGGGTAGAATATTATAGTACACTTAAGGCATATGAAGAAAATAAGGACCTAAAACCAACAATAAACTTATTCATCAAGGAGTATAAAAGATTAAGAAAGGATTTAAGTGACTACAAAAACAAAAGAACGTAGCCACCCAGCCAGAAGCCAGAAAGTTCAACAAAAGATATATAAAACCCTTTATTTTCTAGCAGATAACACAAAAAGGTGCAAAAAAGATGGTGAAAAAATACTTTAACTTCATCAATGGAAAATGGCAAAAGCCTTTTAGCAATAAATTTTACAATGTTATAAATCCATTTAATCAGTCTACCATAGCAAAAGTCCCTTTTTCTACAAAAGAAGACGTTAACTTAGCAGTTTACTCAGCAAGAAAAGCCTTTGACTCTGGAATCTGGAGCAATCTACTTCCCTCACAAAGAGCCTCCTACCTCTGGAAGCTAGCTGATTTAGTAGAGAGAGATATTGACAAACTTTCTAGATTAGAATCAATGAACCAAGGCAAAACAATAAAATATTCTCATGATTCAGATTTTCCGTTCATCATCGACAACCTCAGATTTTTTGCAGGTGCATCAAGGATGCTAGAAGGAAAATCTGCAAATGAATATTCTGGAATGGGAACAAGTATGATAAAAAGAGAGCCTATTGGAGTTTGCGCTGGAATTGTACCTTGGAATTATCCTCTCTACATCGCGGTTTGGAAATTTGCTCCTGCATTAGCAGCTGGAAATACTGTTATCCTAAAACCGGCATCTCTCACACCATTAACGCTTCTTGAATTTGCCAAACTAACAGTAGAAGCCGGAATTCCAAAGGGGGTTTTTAATGTGATAACTGGAAGTGGAGAAGTAATTGGTACAGAACTAGCTTCACATCCAGATGTTGATATGATCTCATTTACAGGAGACACTTCAACAGGAAAAAAGATCATGCGAGCAGCATCTTCAAACGTAAAAAAAGTACATCTTGAACTTGGAGGTAAAGCTCCTCTTATTGTTCTTGAAGATGCAGGTTTAGATATGGTTGCTCAAGGCGCTGTTGTTGGTGGGTTCTGGAATGCTGGTCAAGATTGCACAGCTGTTACAAGAGTTTATGTTCATAAATCTCAACACAATAAGTTAGTTAAGAAAATGGTTACAATAGCTAGAAAATTCAAATTAGGAAATCAATTAAATAAAGATACTGACATGGGCCCACTTGTGTCTGAAAAGCAGGTTGAAAGGGTTGAGAATTATGTAAAACTAGCAAAGCATCAAGGTGCTAAAGTTCAATGTGGAGGAAAAAGGCCACAAGGAAAACAATTTGAAAAAGGTTTCTTTTTTGAGCCAACAATCCTAACAAATGTCAAACACATTTCAAAAGTTTGCAAAGAAGAAATCTTTGGCCCGGTGATTTCTGTTTTCAAATATACAAAAACAGAAGAAGCAATCAAAAAAGCGAATGACATTGTTTATGGTTTAGCATCATCTGTTTATGGTTGTAATATATCAGATTGTTTAAATGTAGCAAATAAATTAAATTTTGGAACTGTTTGGATAAATGAGCATGGTGTTTTAACATCAGAAACCCCGCATGGTGGTTTTAAGCAGAGTGGATTTGGAAAAGATCTAAGTCTTTATTCTCTAGAAGAATACACAAGAATAAAACATGTTTATATTGATTTAACAAAATTAAGAAGAAGGAGTTGGCATTATACTGTTTATGGAAAACCTTAAAATTTACCACGTACTGGACTTTACTGGTATTTTTCTCATCACTAAATTCAAATTCATACCATCACTCCCTCTTCTAAAGCCTCGCTGACAATTGAAATCCTCTTTTTCAGTTTGTCGAATTCTTCAGGAGTGTAGCAAATAAAATCAACAGGATACTTAAAATCCCAATAATCATACATTTTGGCAACTCTTTTAAAAAAGTTCAACCTTTTAAATTTTTTGGAAACCATTATTAAATCTATATCGCTATCCTTTGTATAATTTTTATTGGATCTGCTGCCGAAAAAAATAACAGTATCTAAAGGAAAATCTTTTTCTACCTTTTTTTTGAACTTTTTAATGCTTACAAGAGCTTTTTTATCCATTTTAGTATCTCCTCTGCTTTCTTAATGTAATCTTTAGAACTTTTTTCTATATTAGATATTTTTGGCATCTCTGGATATCTTGTATAGATATAAGCAGCAGTTATCTCTTTACAATAATCTATGTACTTTTCTGGTAAATTAGCTTCCTTGCCCAAAACTACTAGATCATGTATCTTTTTTATTTTTCTGTATTTCTTAATAGAAAGTGCTTTAAGAGCCTTCTCTATTGACTGCTGACATAGAAATGCGGCAATATCAAATAACTTACCTTCGCAATTATATTTTGCAGCCTTCA
>CAZCNK010000018.1:14971-15679 GCA_964500345.1 Candidatus Woesearchaeota archaeon
TTTCCGCTTTTTCAAACCATTCTTTATATTCTTCCATTTTACAGTTTCTTCCAGCATCAAACATCTCTTTTGCTTAATTGTCATAACCATAATCTTCTTCTTTTTAAGCCTTTCTTTCAATTCCTTGGAAGATAAGACCTTTATCATACGAAACTAGAAGATAGAACATCCATGAGAATTCACATATGCGTTTATGGAAAACCTTAAATAGTTTTTAATAAGATTATTTTGTATATGGTAAATAAAAGATTAATTTTTTTCTCAATTATCTTATTAATTATAATTGGAATAACAGTGATGCTGTTATTTGAGCCTGATAAAAAAGAAAAAGCAACTAAAAAAATTGCTAAGGAAGATAAGGAAGTTAGCGAGAATTATTGGAGGTTAATTGGGCCAGGTGGTGGGGGTACTCTTGAAAGCATATTAGTAAATCCAACAAATGATGATATAATCTATGCTATAATAAATTGTGGTGGTGTTAGAAAAAGTATTAATGGCGGAAAAGAGTGGTCCATACTAAATAATGGTCTGAAATATCAAGAATATGGGACTTTGGCAGATAATGTTGCAGATATAGCAATGCATCCGACAAAAGGTAATATCTTAATTTTAGGTCTAAAAAATATGATCTATAAGAGTATAGATGGTGGTCTATCTTGGAAAGAAAAATTTTACTTTAAAGGTAAGAAGAAAGAAGCTGGTGCTATC
>CAZCNK010000019.1:0-11551 GCA_964500345.1 Candidatus Woesearchaeota archaeon
ACGTCAATGATCATGATTTGTACTATGCCAAATTTGTTGGCAGCGGAGGCAATTGTGGTCCTTCTAATTCATGGTTATGCGAGATCATAGATAGCAGTGGAAGGGGAGAGTGCTCAATAGCGGTCGACTCTAACAACAAACCTCATGTTGTATATAATGCTGTAAATGGATGCTCTAGCAGCCCAGGAATTAGGGGGCAGGTCGCCTTATGCTATGCCAAAAAAACTAACCTGGTTTGGACTGTAGAAATAGTTGATGGGATGGGAGGCTCACAAAGATTTGATTTAATCCTCGATTCTAGTAACAATCCACATATTGGCTATCCTGGGGGAAGCGCTTTTTATGCCAAAAAAGTCGGTAGCACTTGGGAAATTGTCGAACTGCTGTTTGGTGAGGTGGTAGCAGTCTCGTCCGCCTCAATTATCTTGGATTCCTTTGGTAGACCAGTAATTGCCTTTTATAATAATAATCCTAATAATTTATACATTGGACATTTTGTGGGAGATATATCGAATGGAGGCAATTGCGGGGTTCACCCAAACAACAAGGAATTTAGGTGCCAGCTAATTCAAAGTGGAGTAGGTAAATGGCTTTCTGCAGCTCTGGGTAGCTAGAGATTCTTACAAAATTGATTTGGAAATATTTATCTTAGAGATAATAATTAGAGTTTGATTAAACACTTTAAGTGAAATTGTTAATTCGATATTAATTTTAGTTATTACAATAATAATACCAAAAGATTTTTAATCATTTCTTTATGAATTTGTTTAATGAAAGCGATTTTTAATTGGAAAAGGCTCTTGCCTGTAATTGGGGTTCTGTTTTTTGTTTATATAGTTTATAGCGTTGGAATTGGGGGAATAATTAAGTCTTTATATGGGATTAAATGGCTTTACATAGTTGGAGCAGTTGTATTATTAATTCCTGTAGCTTTATTGCAAACTTTAAAGTTTTCAATGATTTTGAAAAAGCAAAATATAGACCTGAATTTTTCGTATCTTTTGAGGTTGCAGTTGATAAGTGTCTTTTATGGGTATGTTACATCTGGGAGAGTCGGATCTTTGCTTAAGATTTTGTAATTGAGAGAGAAGACAGGATTTCCATATGGAAAATGCTCTGTCAGTGTATTTATTGAGAGAATGCTGGATATGCTGACTGTACTTTTATTTGGATTAGTTGGGGCATTTTTTCTTGTTAATTTATTTACAAGATTGTATTTAGAGATGACTTTGGCTTTTGTAGCATTTTTGATTTTTGTTTGGCTGTTTGTTAGCAGGAAAGGAACAAAAGTAATGATAAAACTAGCTAGAAAGTTTTTAATGAACAGCACTTTGAAAGAAAAGGCTACAGAGTCAATTTACTCTTTTTATGAAAATTTAATCCAACCGAGGAAATTGGTTTGGCCTTTTGTGATAGGCATTCTGACGTGGATGATAATTTATACACAAGGATATTTGATTGCCAGGGCTATCGGAATAGATCTCTCTTTTGCTTATTTTCTTTTTACTTTGTCTATTGGAACTGTTGTTGGTTTAATTCCAATAACGATAAGTGGATTGGGAACAAGAGAGGCCACTTTGATATTGTTGTTTGGGGCTTTTGGGATTAGTGCAGAGAAAGTTGTAGCAATGTCTGTTTTGTGGGTTTTAAATTCTTTGCTGGTAACAATACCAGGATTTATAATGTCTTTAAAAGAGGGAAAGTATTTTGATAAGTAAATATAGAAATATGTATAAAAATAACTTGGAGTTTATTAAGCAAGATGTATACAATATCAAAATTAGCTGATAAGAAGGTTGAAGAAGATTTGAAGAAGATTAAAGATATTTTAATTAGAGAGTTGAATCCTAGGTCTATAATTTTATTTGGAAGCTTTGGAAAAGGAGAGGGAAGTTTTAGAATTAGGGATGGAAAGGTTGAGATATTAAATGATTATGATTTTTATGTTGTTGTTGATAAAAATGTTGGTGAGAAAAAAATTGATGGGGTTTCTATTAAGTGTGCGAATTCGATTGATGTTGGTGGATTGGAGTTTATTGAGCATCCTTTTGAGAGATATGATGCAAAGAGATTTTTTCATGTTGATGTTAGATGCATAAGATATGATAAAATTGAAACGTTGTGGAAAACGCAGAGAACATTTGAATTGAAAAATGGCGGAATGGTGGTTTATGGGGAAAATGTTCTTGGCAAGATTCCTGATGTGAAAATTCCTGTATCTGATGGAATCAGATTGTTGTGGAACAAGATGCATCATTTGCTGTTGGTTGAGAAGAATGATGAGATGATCAAGAGAATTTTAACTGTGAAGTGCTTTTTGGATTGCTGTTCTGCATTATTGATTAAGGATGGAAATTTTGTTTCTAGTTATAGAGAGAGAAATAAGGTTTTTTTGAAGAGTAAATATCCAAATGAGTTAAAGAGATTAGTTGACTGGGCGACTAATTATAAGATCGGGGTTAAAGTTGAAGATATTGATTTGGATTTTTTGTGGGATAAGGCAAGATATTGGGTCGGGTATAGTTTTAAAAAAATAATGGATGAAATATTTTCGGTTAGAGGGGATTGGAAGAAAATTGCAGGATTTATTTATTATGATCTGCCTTATGTTTATTTTAATGATTATCTTGGAAATAAATATTTATTTTCTTGCCAGTACTACTTGACTTTGAGATTTTTGATGAGATGCTGGAGAAGGGGGATTTTTATTTTAAAGCCTTTGTTTAGTTGGAGGGATTTTGGAATTAGAATAGCAACTTGCATGGTGTTGTATTTGTATGATGAGAAAGAGGAAAGTGAAAAGTATTTGAGGAAGATAACCATGCGGGTGGAGCCTTTGAGAGATAGAATATTAGAGTTGTATGGGTTGTATTATGGGCAGAGGTTTGTTTAGTAAAAATAGAACAGTAAAAATAGAGCTGAGAAAAATTTAAATAGAGGGAGAAATAAAGAGAATTTATGGAAAATAGATTAGATATATTATTTGTGCAACCTAACTATAGACAGATTTATTCTTATGCAGGAAGCAAGACATTAACACCTATTTATCCGCCTCTTGGAATGGCTTATATTGCTGCTGTGCTGAGAGAGAAGGGGTTTAGGGTTAAGATATTAGAGGCAAATGCCTTTGATTTAGATTATGGTGATATAAAAAGAATTATTGAAAAGGAACATCCGAGATATGTTGCATTTACTGCTTCAACGAGCTTAATGGAAGAGATCAGCAAATTGTGCGATTTAGTTCCTGATAATGTGAAGATAATACTTGGGGGGGTTCATGCTAGTTCTTTACCAGAGGAGACATTAAGAGATTTTTCAAGAATAGATATTTGTGTTATTGGAGAAGGAGAAATAACTATGAATGAGTTGATGGAAGGCAAGCCTTTAGATGAGATAAAGGGAATTGCTTTTAGGAGTAATGGAACTGTGATAAGAAATGAGCCTAGGGAATGGATTATGGATTTGAATGAAATGCCTTTTCCTGCAAGAGATTTGTTGCCAATGGAGAAATATTATGCTGCTTTTGCACAAAAAAGAAGAATGGATTATGTAGTAAGCGGAAGAGGTTGTCCTTATAGATGTACTTTTTGTGCTGATCATTTAACTACAGGGAGATTATTTAGAATGAGATCTGCTGAGAGCATTGTGGCTGAGATTGAGCACTTAGTTGAAAATTATAATGTGCAAGAAATTGATTTTATGGATGATAATTTTACTTTAATATATGATAGGGTTGAAAAATTTTGTGATTTGATGATTAAAAAAGGATTACATAAAAAGGTAATTTGGAGATGTTCAAATGGAATCAGGGTTGATAAAGTTACTCCTGAGCTTTTGAGAAAGATGAAAAAGGCTGGGTGTTATATGGTTTCTTTGGGTATTGAATCTGGAAATGATAAAATTTTGATTAAGATGAGAAAGGGAATTACAACTGAGCAGGTTAGGAGAGCAGCTAGATGGTGTAAAGATGCTGGAATTAAAACAAGGGGTTTATTTATTTTTGGAAACATGGGAGAAAATAGAGGGACAATGTTGGACACTATTAGGTTAGCTAAAGAGTTACCATTAGATGAAGCGACTTTTCATGTTGCAATACCAATGCCTAAAACTGAATTATGGGAGACAATACAAAGAGAGGGAAAGCTATTAGATCAGGGATGGACCCAGTATACTGCTTATTCTACAGGGGCTTTTGTACTTGGAGATGTTAATCCTAAGCTAATGAGTGAGATGCAAAAGAGGGCTTACAGAGAGTTTTATTTTAGGCCGAAATATATGGTTAAGAGGGTAATGCAGATAAGGTCTGTAAGAGAAGTTATGAGGCTAGTTAAGGCTGGTTTAGAAGGGGTTAAGTTTATATCTGGTTGATTTCTATTTTTGAATATGAAAATTGTTTGTGTTGATTCATTTAAATTTGAGTATTTGAGATATGCACCTTATTTGAAATCTCTTAGCGAGAGATATGCACATGGAAGATTAAAGACATGTTTAGGATTTTGGGGGGGAATGGAGACTTTTTTTAAAGGGAGATCTGATATTTTAGCATTCTTTTATTATTCTGAGAGATCTTCTTGGAGATTTGTTAGGTATTTTTCTTTATTAGGTAGATTTTTTGTGAATTTGCTGATAAATTTTTTTAGATTTTTAAAAGGGGAGGTTTTGTTTTGGAGTTATGAAATACCAGCTAAGAAAATGCATATGTTTGATACTGATGTGAAGAAAAGTTTTTATCATGGATTAAAGGTAGAGTATGTGCATATTGGAAAATTGGATAAAATCTCGCATAAATATGGAGTTGATTCTTTGGAAACTAGAAGATGCGTGGAGGAGATTGATAATATGCTGAGAAAAGTTGATTTTGATTTGGTGATGAGCGATCATGGAATGATGGATGTAAAGGAGATAATTAAAGTGCCTGAGTGTGAGAGATGTTTTATTGATTCAACGATGGCAAGGTATTGGGGTGATGATAGAGATATTAAGAAATTAAAATTGAATTTGCCTTTAGATAAAGGAAAGAGAATAAAGTGGAATAAGAAATATGGCGATTTAATATTTTTGGCTAATCCTGGCGTTTTGATAATGCCTAATTATTGGCAGGGTGGAAATAGAGTAAGGGCAATGCATGGGTATGATCCTGGGAGCAAGGAGATGGATGGATTTTATATTTTATTGAGAGAGGGAAAGAGAAAAGATTTAGAGATGATAGAGTTGCATGAGAAGGTTTTTAGATAATTGGTAATTGGGAAAAATTTTAAATCTTTGGGAAAATTTTAAACTGTGGAAATTAAAAAGAATAATTCAGGAATTGATATATTATTAAAAGAGCTTGATTTTGATTTACCATATAAGCTTGAACTGGCTGCACTGAGCTGTTGTATTTTTTTGCGTAATCATAAACCCATTCTGGTTGCAGACCAGGTTCAAAGGCTGAGACTATCATGAATTTTGGTTTTATTTCTTTGACTTTTTTATTATACTCCTCTTCTGTCATCCAAGAATATGGATAGGTGGTACGTTCTGAATAGTACATGTTCTGTGGGACAGAGGCTGAGAAAACTATATCTTTTTCATTTGAATTTTGTTTTATCCATTCTGCTGCTTGTTTGACTTGAATGAAAGAGTCTTTACTTGCATTTATTCTATTATTTGCTGAGCTTAGTTGGTAATAGGAACCTGCTAGAAGAATGATTGTTAGTAAGAATGGGATTATTGTCTTATTATATTTTTCAATAAAGGCAACTGTTTTAAAAATTCCAATGGAGGAGATATAAAAAATGGCTGGCAGTATTGACATTAAATAACGATCTTCTTTATATGATGGAGCAGTTACTAAACCAAAAAAGATAACTGGTAAGATTATCCATATTAATAAGAATAGATTTTTTCTTAGTTCTTCATCTTTTAGGAGATGATCTGGGGCTATGAAGAGATTTGCGAATATTGAGAGGCCAATTAAAAAGAATATGAAAAAAGGCCATGATAGGTAATCTGGGAATGATGAGAGAAATTTAAAGATGTTGCCATAAAAGGGAATTCCTTCATGGAAAAGATGTCTTTCACCTACAAAAGTTTCTACAGGGTTTTGATAGTTTGAGATTAGCCAGATTATGAAAGGAGAGAGGGCTAGTAAAGAGATTATTAGGGAGATGTAAAGGGATTTGTTTTTAAGAAAGTGAAGTTTTTCAGATAGTAGAATGTAGAGGAAAATTGGAGCTATCATAATTAAAGAGGAGGCTCTAATGAAAATTGAGATTCCGTAAAATAAACCAGCTAAATAGAGATAGTAATTGCCTTGTTTTTTGACATAGCCTTTCCAAAATAAGTAGTATGTGGCTATTATTGTGGTAGCTGCTGGAACATCTGTTAAAAGACGGGCTGTGAAAAATAAGTGAAGCCAAGATATTGAAAGGATGAATGTTGAGAATAGAGCTATTTTTTTATCAAACATTTCTTTAGCTAGCAAGTATGTAAAAACTAAACCAAAGATCGAAAATATTAATAATGAAAGTTTTGCTGTGAATTCACCTAAACCTAGATTATAGAAAAAACCCCAAAGCATTGGAAGGAAAAAGGGTCTTCTTGGAGACCATTGATAGTCTATATCAATATTTTTTCCTAGAACTTTCCCATATGTGATGTAATCTGCTTCATCCCACCAAACTGCTGAGTTTATGTTAAAGTACATTAATCTTAAGATGATTCCGAGAATGAATGTGAGCAATAAGAAGATGTTTAATTTGTCTTTCCAGAATTCACCAAAAACAACCCTTTCCATAAATTTTGGGATTGAATTTAGTTTATAAAATTATTGAAACTTAAGATTAGCTGGCTTAATAAACTGGAAAAAGTGAGAAAACAAAAGATTTAAATCTTTTGTTAAGGTAGTTGATTTTCTGGTTAATTGGGGGTTAATATGATAAGTATCGTGATTCCGGCTTATAATGAGGAAGAGAATGTTTTTCTAGTTTATAGAAGAGTAGCTGAGATTATGAGGAAGATTGGGCAGGATTATGAGATAATTTTTGTTGATGACGGGAGTAGTGATTTGACTTTTGCTAATGTTGAGAAATTGAATAAAAATGATAAGAGGGTTAAATGTGTTAGGTTTAGGAGGAATTTTGGACAGACTGCTGCGATTTCTGCTGGTTTTAGGATGGCACAAGGAGATGTAGTAATAACTATGGATTGTGATTTGCAAAATGATCCTGATGACATTCCTTTATTGATAAAGATGGCTAAGGATTATGATGTTGTAAGCGGGTGGAGATATTATAGGAAAGATCCGTTTTTAACTAAAGTAATCCCGTCTAGGATTTCAAATTGGGTTGCTAGAAAATTAACAGGAGTTCAATTGCATGATTTTGGCTGTACTTTGAAAGCGTATAGGAGAGAAGCTGTAAAAGATTTAAGATTATATGGAGAGATGCACAGGTATTTAGCTGCTATAGTTGGAATGAATGGCTATAAGGTTGGAGAAGTGAAAGTTAGGCATAATTCAAGGAGATTTGGAAAAACAAAATATAATTTTGTAAGATTGTTACATGGATTGTTAGATTTACTTTATATAAAATTTTGGTCAACTTATTCAACAAGGCCATTGCATTTGTTTGGGTTTTTTGGGTTTTTGCAATATCTTTTGTCTGGTTTGATTTTTGTTGAGCAGATAATTAAAGCGTATCTTGTTGGAGAATTAAAATTAGGGCCTTTATTGATGTTGGGGGTTTTATTTGTGATAACAGGAAGTTTGTCTATTATGTTTGGATTCTTGGGAGAGATTTTGATAAGGACTTACTATGGAAAAGAGGAGCCTTTTGTTATAGAGAAGATTTTGAAATAATTTTTAAAAAGTTTTTTATTGTGAGAACAAGCAAAGATGAGAAAAAATCTGCTTAATTTTTTATTTTGTCCAAATTGCAAAAGTTCATTTAAGCTGGTTTCAAATAGAGAAGAGAGTGAGCATGTGGAAGAGGGATATTTGATTTGTAATGGGTGCAATAAAAAATTTAAAATTGAGAAGGGGGTTCCTAGAATTTTAGTTGATATAGATAGTGTTAAACACAATACAGCTAAAATATTTGGCATAAAATGGAAGCAGTTTTCTACATTTTATAAGGAATTTGAGGAACAGTTTTTAGATTGGATTAAGCCTATAGATAAAGATTTTTTTAGAGATAAAGTTGTACTAGATGCAGGATGTGGAATAGGAAAACATGTTTACTTTACTAGTAAATTTGGGGCTAAAGAAGTAATAGGTATTGATTTAAGTGAAGCTGTTGATGTTGCATATGAATATACAAAGGATTTAAAAAATTGTCATATTGTTCAAGCAGATATTTACAATCTGCCATTTAAAAATGAATTTGATTTTATATATTCTATTGGAGTTTTACATCATTTACCTAAACCAGAAGATGGTTTTAAAAAGCTGTTAATGCATTTAAGAAGAAATGGAAGTATGTTTGCTTGGGTTTATGGAAGAGAAGGCAATAATCTGCTTAAGATCGTGGATCCTATAAGAAAGAATTTTTTATCAAAATTACCTCTTGGGCTTAATAGAAATTTGGCTCTTTTAATAACCTTATTTTTGTATCCTCTAACAAAATCTTTTTATAGAGGGTTGTATAACCTTAAATTATTGAATTATTCTCCTCAAGGAATGTTTTTTTATTATCTATCAAAATTAAGATTTACACATATACAAGAGATTGTCTATGATCAATTAATTGCACCTATTTCAAATTATTATTATAAAGGCGAATTTGAGAGATGGTTTAGAAATAATAATTTGAAAGATGTTAAACTAAGATGGAGAAATAGAAATAGCTGGAGCGGGGTTGGAATTAAAGAGTAAAATGTGCGGTATAACAGGAATATATGGATTAGAGGATAAAGAGCTAATTAAAAGGATGACTGATGTAATAGATCATAGAGGTCCTGATGATAAGGGTTATTTTATAGATAAAGAGATAAGCTTAGGAGTAAGGAGATTAAGCATTATAGATGTAAAAGGTGGAAAACAACCCATATTTAATGAAAATCAAGATAAGGTTATAATATTTAATGGAGAGATATATAATTATAAAGAATTAAAACAGGAATTAGAGAATAAAGGGCATAGATTTGGCACTAATTCTGATACAGAGGTAATAGTTCATTGTTATGAGGAATTTGGAGAGAGATGTGTAGATAAATTAAGAGGAATGTTTGCTTTTGCAATTTATGATTTAAATAATAAAAAATTGTTTATTGCTAGAGACAGATTAGGAATAAAGCCCTTGTATTATTGTTTATATGATAATAAATTTGTATTTGGAAGTGAGATAAAATCAATATTACAATTTGTTGAGAGAAGAGAGATTGATTATAAGGCATTAGATGCTTATTTTGCAATGAGATTTGTTTTTGGAGAGAGAACTTTATTTAATGGGATAAAAAGGTTAATGCCAGGACATTATCTTGAGTATGATGGTAAGGATTTAAAGATTAAGAAATATTGGGAATTTAGTATTAACGAGAGTAATTATGATAGTAAGTATTATGAAGAAAGTTTGATGAAATTAATTGAGGAAAGTGTAAGGATAAGATTGATGAGCGAGGTTCCACTTGGAGCTTATCTTTCTGGTGGTGTTGATTCTAGTACTATTGTTGGGGTTATGAGCAAATTTATGGATGAGCCTGTAAAGACTTTTTCTGTTGGATTTGGTTATGAGGAAGAGGAAGAAGAATTGAAGATGGCTAAATTTGTATCAGAGCATTTTGGGACTGACCATGAGGAGATTATTGTTAAGACAGATGCAATTAAATTTTTACCGAGGATTGTTTGGCATTTTGATGAGCCTGTTGCTGATCCAGCTGCTGTTCCTACATATTTACTTTCTGAGAGGGCTAAGAAAAAGGTGACTGTTGTTTTAACTGGTGAGGGAGGGGATGAGATGTTTGCTGGTTATGAGCATTATAAGATAATGAAGATTGGAGAGAGATTTAAAAAATTGCCTAGAGGATTTTTGAAATTTGTTCCTAAATTAGCATCTGTAATTCCTGGAGGTTTTTTGAATTTATTTTTTAAGTATTCAGAGAGATTGGGAGAAGAGGGAATTAATAGATTCGGGAGATATTTGGATGAATTAAATAATAGGAAAGAGGCTTATTGCGAGATTATAAATATTTTTGATAAGAAGGAGAAAGAAGAATTTTATAGTGATAAACTTAAAGAGTTTCTGAGAAATTATAAGGCAGAAGAAGGTTTTAATACCTTTTTCAATGACCAAGAATTATTAAAAGAGTTAATTAATCTGGAGATTAATACAGAATTGCCCGAGGACTTGTTAATGAAAGTGGATAAGATGACAATGGCACATAGCGTTGAAGCTAGAGTTCCATTTTTAGATCATAAGTTAGTTGAGTTTGCAGCGACAATACCAAGTAATTTTAAATTGAATGGTGTGAAAGACAAATATATTTTGAGAAGGTGTGCAGCTAGAATTTTGCCGAGGGAAATTTTTAATAGGAAGAAGCAAAGATTTTTTGTTCCTTTGGATATTTGGTTTAAAGAAGATTTGAGGGGATTGGTTGAGAACTTTCTTTCTGAGAGTAATGTTGTTAAGAGAGGATTTTTCAATTATAATTACATTAAAAAGATTTTAGGGAATTATGAAAAGTCGAGGCTGTTTTATGGAAGACAGTTGTGGAGTATTTTGAATTTTGAAATGTGGCATAGAATTTTTATTGAGAACGATGAAATGTATAGACCAGATTTTAATAAGATCTTTTAGATGTTACGATCTTTTCTTTTGAGATCATAGACAATTAAAGACATTAAGAATAAAATAATTATTATTGTGAGAGCGAATAGTACTTTTTTTATGGTGGTAGTTTGGAATTTTATTGTTACGATGCCATTTTCTTTTATTGGAATTATTAATGTTGAGGGAATTCCTTCGTAGATTTTTAATTCTTTATTGTTTTGATAGGCTTTCCAGTATGGATGATAAGATTCTGCAACAACAAAGTAAACTTCTTTATCTACATCTTTTACCTCTACCTTAAGATAACCTGGTTTTTTTTCTAGCAAGTTTAATTTAGCTGTTGTAGTTTTATTGGAATCTATTTGGTTTGTTGCAATATTTTCTTTAGTATGGATGAAGGCTGCTAAATGGAAGGGGAATGGCTGGGCTGATAGGATATTTAGTATAGCTGCTAAGTGGTTTGGTTCATCTAAATCAATTTTTACTAGTGATGGAACTAATCTTACATATTTTGAATAGGCTTCATTGTAATGAACACAGTAATCTTTGCCGCAATCAATTGGGGTAAAGTTGGGGATGTTTGCTTTTCCTTGAGAGAGGAAATATTTAAGGGATAGAGTTCCATAGAGTCCTGCGAAATTTATTCTGCCTGCTTCTGTTTCTAATAGTTTCCATGATGTTGACCACAGAAAGAAATGGTATTTTGGGGCTTCTTGATTTGGAGCACCATTTAAGATACCGTGTTTATGTAATATTGGAGAAAAACCAAAAGGTGAGATCGGAAGAGCACACGTCTGAACTCC
>CAZCNK010000019.1:11561-15592 GCA_964500345.1 Candidatus Woesearchaeota archaeon
TTTCGGCATTTATTTTTATAAGTTGCAAATTCATTTTCATCTTCAGAGATTTTTTTATAAAACTTTTCAACGCCTGATGGAATTTTCAATTCATTTCCATGTTCTGGAAGGAAATTAATGTTTGTTAGAAGAATTATGAAAATTGCTATTATTAGGGTGGCATTGTAAGATTTATTAAGAATTTGGTGGTCATGTATTTTCAATATTTCAAATTTTTTTAATGATAAAATTATCAGATCATAAAATTCTTTTAGCCCTATTATTATTACTATTGGAATGAGAGTTCTTAGTACTGCAAAAATTCTATGAGCTCCTTGAAAAGTGCTTTTGATAAATTGCGGTAATAGGAAATGAAAGTGTAGACCGATGATTAATAGGATTAAAGCTGAGAGAACATAAGTTAATTTCTTATCTTTTTGAAGATTTCTTAAGGAAAAAATTGAAAATATTAGGAATATTGCTGATACTATTCCAATATACTCTCCTCTTGATTCTTTTAGGCTAAAAAATCTTTCGTATGATAGTGGTCTGAATTGTTCTCCAGAACTTTCTACAACAGCAAAATTTAGTGTATCTTGAATTTGATATGCTGGGATTATAAAGACTAATGACATTAAAACTCCTAAGATTATAAAGGGAACTATCTTCAGTAGGTTTGAATTTTTAGTTGTAAATATATCATAAATTAAGAAAACTGTAATTACAGCCATTACTGTAGCTCCGGTTGTGTGATGAGTTAGAAGAATAAAACCTAGTAGAAGGGAAAATAGTGAGAGGTACCTTAATTTTATGGACTCTCTAATCTTTTCATATACTAGAAATATGCTTGGCACTAGAGAGGTTGCTGTAAGCTGAGCTAAAGTTCCACCATTAATTGTCATGAGGGCATTTGGGAAGAATGCATAGAGTAAAGATGCAAGAGTTGCTTTGAATTTATCTTGAAATAATCTTCTTGCTAGGAAGTAGAATGTGATTACTGAGAATAATTCAATTACTAGAAAGGCAATTTTAGGTGCAGTTACTGGATTAAAGATTAAAGATACAGGAAGGAGCAAAAAATATGTGAGAGGTTGATACAATCCTAAAAACGGTTTTCCTCCAAAATAATCAGATGTCCATGAAGGAATTGTATAATATTTTAAGAGAGAGTCTTTAAGATACCACATGCTATATGCGTGAGGTTCTAGGTCATTTGTCCCGCCAATATAGTCATTTCTATAAACATTAAAGAGAACTATGCTGACTGCTATGACTAGAATAACTATGGCTATAATATCATGTTTGTTTTTTGAAAAAAAGCTCATTTTAATAATAGAATTTTAATTGTTTAAAAAACTTTTTATTTTACTTTGTAGATTCAACTCTTTTCCAAACTGAAACTGAGGTTTTTTTCTTTATTTTTATGTCGTAGAAACTAAGTAACCATATTAATAATCTTGCTGGAAATAAAAGCAGAGTGTAAAAAAATTCTAGTGGATTTCTTGGATATGATAAAGCTTTAAAAGTCCCGTGAAGGATTTCATTTTTCAGAGATTTCATTTTGTCTGAACCTAATAAAAGATCTGCTTCATAATGGCCAAGAGCATTTCTCCTTTTTTGATTTATCCAATCTTTTAATGTAGAGGGATTTTTTATGTAGACTTTTGAATTTGGGGAATATCTTATTTTATATCCAGGTTTCCAGATAAGTTTTGAGATGTAAGCGTCATCTAGAACAAAGGGAGGGATTTTTTTTACTATTCCTTTGCGCATTGCAAATAAATAACCTGAGCAGAAGAGGAATTTTTGTTTCTGATCTCTTAAAAGTCTTTCTTGATGAGCTGCTTCATTTAAGAGATGAGCCCAATATCCTAGCAAGTTTTTTCTATTGTCTACAGGGATTGGTCTTCCAGTGACTGCACCAACTTTTTTATCTTTAAAGAATTTTAATAATTTATTAACAGAATTTTTATCAACGTAAACATCACCATCAGATAAGATTAAGATATCTCCTTTTGCTCTTTTAAATGCAAGATTTAAGGCTGTTGGTTTTCCTTTGTTTGGATCTTTTATATGAATTATATTTTTGTATTTTTTTGAGTAGAGATTTGCAACTCTTGTTGTCTCTGGATCTGGGCAGATTATTAATATTTCAAAAGGCTGGTTTAGATTTTGAGATAGAAAGGAGTTGATAGCTATAGCTAGAGTTTTATGCTCTTTATATGCTGTAATGATTATAGAGATCATTTTAGGTTTAAATAGAAAGGTTTATTTAAATATCTTTTTAAATTAGGCTGATGAAAGCAAGTGTTGTTGTTTTGAATTATAATGGGAAGAAATGTCTGGGGAGGTGTTTAAAGTCTTTGGAGAGATTAGACTTTCCTAGATACCAATATGAGATAATTGCTGTAGATAATAATTCTAGTGATAAGAGTTTTAAGATTGCTAGGAGATTTAAAAGAGTGAAATTAATTAGAAATAGAGAGAATCTTGGATTTTGTATGGGAAATAATATTGGGATTAGGGAGAGTAAGGGGAAATATGTTGTATTGCTGAATAATGATACATTTGTTAATAGAGAATGGCTTAAGGAATTAGTTGATGTTGTTGAGAGAGATAAGAGTGTTGGAGCTGTTGGAAGCAAGATTTTTTATTCTGATAATGGAATCTGGTTCAGTGGAGGCAAAGTTTATTTTGGTGGTTTTTGTAATCATCATAACAATGAAAATGAATTTGGGGAATGTGATTATGTTTCTGGATGTTCAATTTTATTAAGGAGAGATTTGTTAGACAAAATTGGGATGCTAGATGAAAGATTTGAATATTATTATGAAGAGGCTGATATTTGCAGAAGGATAAGAAAGAGAGGTTTTAAAATTATTTATAATCCTAAATCGATTGTTTATCATGATGTAGAGAGAGATAATGTTTCAGGGCACCTGATTTATTATTTATTAAGGAATAGGGTTTTATATTGTGTGAAAGATTTGAATTTTTTAAATAAGGCCTTATTTTTAATTTTGGATACTTTTTTGTTTTTTCCTGTGCATGTTTTATTTTGGATTTTAAAGAATAAAAAGGTTTTTTTGCTTTTTGGTAATATAATTAGGGCTAGAATAGATAGCTATAAAATGGCTTTTGATTAAGCCTTTGATTGTTGTAAAAATGATAAATGTGCTTGAGATTGGAAGCGGGAAGGATTACTATAAGGGAGAGGAAAATGAGAAAGTAATACATCTAGATATATCTAAGAAGGAGCATGTTGAGGTTGTGCATGATCTAGAGAGATTTCCATGGCCCTTTAAGGATAATAGTTTTGACAAGGTTTATGCAAGCCATATTCTTGAGCATCTTTCTGATTTAGTTAAGACTATGGAAGAGATATATAGAATTTGTAAAAATGATACTGTTGTTGTTGTTAAAGTTCCTTTCTTTGCAAGCGCCTATGCCTTTAGAGATCCAACACATAAGAGATTTTTTACTTATGATACTTTTGATTATTTTGTTGGGGGTAGTGGATTGAGTTGTAATAGTAAAGCGAGATTTGAGGTTATAAAAAGAAAGTTTAGATTTTCTTGGAACAAGTGGAGAAATTGGCCTAGTTTTTTTATAAATTTATTTCCTGTTTTTTATCAGAGATATTTAGCTTTTATTTTTCCATGCAATGAAATATATTTTGAATTAAGGGTAGAGAAATAAATTTTAGATTAAAAACTTTGAAGTTGGAGTTAAAATGAAGTTAAAATGAAAGTGGCTGTTGTGACACCATTTTTTTATCCTGTTGGAGGGAATGAACAAGGATATCCTGGAAGTATAGTGAGAGCTTTGGTGAAAAATGGTTTTGATGTTGATGTGATATGCTCTGATGTTTTTCCAGATGGTAAAAGGATTAAAGATAAAAGTGGAATGTGGAATGGTGCAAGAATTAAAAGATATAGCTGTTTTTTGAATATTTCTTACTTTGTGAAACTATGGTTTCCTAAGCTAAATGACTATGATATTGTGCATTGCTGCGGGGGTTATAGACATCCTCATGTTTTTTGGAGTTTTTT
>CAZCNK010000020.1:0-15159 GCA_964500345.1 Candidatus Woesearchaeota archaeon
TCTTCTTGTGTTCTATACTTTCCACTATCAGCAGCAACATCATCCAAAGTTAATATTCTAGATCTTGCTTGTGTTTGACTAGTCATTTTTATCACCTATTCTAGAATATATAACCCATTTATAAAACTTTCGGTAAGTTACCACTAATAAATAACTATACTACAAAAAATAGAGGTATTTTTCGTCTAATTTATAGAAAGCTTTAATAATTTAAACAATTCTCCTTTACATACTTTTACATACCATAATAAGATTTAACATTAAAATTTAACTTTACTCAGTAAAAAAGTGGTTGATAATGCTTCAAAGTTTTTTTAGACCAAATTCAGTTGCTGTGATAGGAGCAGCTAGAGAAGAAGAAAAAGTAGGCCATGTAGTTCTTAAAAGTATTATAGATTCTGGCTTCCAGGGAAAGATTTATCCAATAAATCCATATGCAAATGAAATCTTAAATATAAAATGTTTCCCTTCACTAGATAAAATTCAAGAAAAAATTGAATTGGCAATAATAACTTTGCACCCAGATTTAGCTCTAAAAGAAATTTCAGAATGTGGAAAGAAAAAAATAAGAAATATAATTTTAATAACAAGCGGCTTTGGAGAAGTTGGAAATAAAAAATTAGAAAATAAATTAATTGATCTAATAAAGAAATATAAGATTAGAATGATCGGGCCAAATTGCCTTGGTTTAATAGACAGGAATTTTAATTTTGATACAATTTTTCTTCCAGAATCCAGATTGCCAAGGCCAAATCCAGGAAAGATTGCTTTGATTTGCCAGTCTGGTGCACTAGGTTCAGCTATGATAGACTTAATGACAAAAAAGGGTCATGGCTTAAGTAAATTCATTAGTTATGGAAATGCAAATGACATAACTGAAACTCATTTGCTTTCTTATCTAGAGAAAGATGATGACACTTCAATTATTTGCATGTACATTGAAGGTATTAAAGATGGGAAGAATTTTATTAAAGTAGCAAGTAAAGTAACAAACAAAAAGCCGATTATTTGTTTAAAAGGGGGAATTACCCAAGAAGGAAGTAGAGCTGCCAAATCACATACAGCTGCCTTAGCAGGCTCATCTAAAGTTTATGAAGCTGTTTTTAAACAAACTGGAATCATAGAAGCTAAAACCATTGAGGAATTATTCAATTTTGCTGCTATTCTAGAAAAATCTCCTAAGCCAAATGGAAGAAAAGTTCAAATTATCACAAATGGTGGGGGTTATGGAATTTTATTAACAGATTCTTTAATTCAAAACAAATTGAAAGTTGAATTGCCATCTCAAGAGACCATTGATAAATTAAAACCATTATTCCCAGAAAACTATGTAATTAGCAACCCGATTGATCTGACAGGGAATGCAACATCATATCAATACAAGCAAGCAATTGAACAATGCCTAAAAGATAAAAAAATCGATATCATTGCTGCAGTTTTATTAATGCAAACCCCTGGCCTTGATATTGATGTTGTTGATTATATTATTGAATTAAATAATCAAAGAAAAAAACCGATTATTTGCCTAGTAATGGGATCTCTTTTTGAAAACAGAAAATCAAAGCTGGAGCAAAATGGAATCCCAACATTCACATACCCCGAAGAATCTGCTTCTTCTATCAGAGCTCTATGTGAATATTATAAGGTATAAATATTATGAAGTATAAATTATTTTTAATTTATTTACATTATTTTCCTTTTTCTCTATTAAGTTCTTCAAAAACAAACTCTGCCAGATTTTTTCTATTCGGAACTATTCCTTGAGAAAATATTTTATTATTAATCATGACAATAGGAGCATGCCATCCCCCAAACAAAATAGGCTTATACCAGTTATTCAACCATGGTTTAATATCTAGCTGAACATTTTTCCCATTAAATTCTTTCTTCATCATATCTTTTAAAATAGAAGTTGACAAATCACACTCTCCGCATCTTGTTTTAATCCTAAAAAATAACCAATTTCCTTCCCATTTATAATCTGTTATTTTTACCATCTTAATTCAAACCATCTTAATTTTTTACTATTTTAATTTTCAATTTTTTACCATCTCAATTTAAATCAATTTAAAAAGGAATCTCAATCAAATCTTCGGAATCCTGCAAGTCTTGCATTTTTTAATAACCCTATCTTTTGCAATCTCCATAGCAGCATCTCTTGGCTTAATATTTTTCTTCTCAGCTAATTTTAAAACAATATCTGTATTCTTTTTTATTTTTCTCTCAACTAATTTAAACATATCATCTGGATTCTTTCCCTTATATTCAGCATAACTTGAAATTACTCCCCCGGCATTGGCTACAAAATCAGGTACTCCTAAAATCTTTTTCTCATATAGCATCTACTCAACCTATGGCTTCATAGGAATATTGCTACCCTCAACAATAAGTTTAGCCTTAACTCTGCCAGCATCATCTGCTTTAATCAAATCAGGAACAGCAGCTGTTACTAGTATATTAACATCTAATCCAATAATCTCATGATTAGGCAATACTTTCCCAGATTTATAATTAATCACACTTCCAATTTTCTCTTTAACATCAGAAATTTTCTTAAAGTCAATTCCATCCTCATTATATAAAAGTCCTTTGCTATCAGAAATTCCAATTATTTTAGCTCCTTCTTGACTCAAGTACTTTGCTACAAAATGCCCTACATTACCTAAGCCTTCAATTGCAACAGTTGCTTTTTTAATATCCATTCCCAGATACTTAGCAGCAACTAAAGTAGCATGATAAACACCAAAACCAGTACTTCCATACTCATGTGGAATTCCGCACTTTTCTCCGGGCTTTACGCAAAGATTAGCAGGCTTCCCAGTAGCAGCTTTCATTGACCCATTAACCTCAACAAACCATCTCATCTCCTCTTCTGCTGTATTCATATCAGGAGCAGCAATATACATCTTTGGGCAAATAATTTTTATTGCTCTAGCAAAACTCTGAATAATCTCCTTTTTTTTCTGCCTTGTAATTTGCCTATCATCTGCAACAACCCCAGATTTCCCACCACCAAAAGGCAAATCAGCTAATGCACATTTCCAGGTCATTGTTCTAGCAAGCTTTGCAACCTCATCTATTGTCACAGAAGGAGTCATTCTAATTCCCCCTTTAGCTGGACCCAATGCAGTACTATCCAGGACTACAAATCCATGCATCCCAACCTTAGCATCATACACCTCTACTATTTTTTCTGGTCCAAATTCATCAAACTCAACCATATTAAAGAAAGAAAGAGGTTTCTATTTAAAACTTTCTATGAAAACTTAAAAAATTATTAAATTAGTTATACAAGGTTTTTATTATCCAGATATATAACATCTTCTAATATAAGCTAAATCTTCATAATATGTCAAATATATCAGGGTTTAAAAGAGTTATAATAATCTCTCAGCATCATCGCATCCCCCTCGATATTAGGACTCTCACTTATCACAACGCCTTTAATCTTGAAATCATTCCATACCCCCATCAAATCCTTATAATTCATATCAGAGTCTTTCAAATTCAAATGATTCTTTTCTCCTCTCTCCCCATAATCAATACCAGAAATATGAATATGCATCTCTCTTAATGCTTCTTTTCCAAGTTCCTTCTCAATCTTTATCAAAATATCTTTAAACTCATCATAAGAATTATTTTTCCCATTTGTCCTGGCATGCAAATGAGCAAAGTCAATGCAAGGCATTACTTGTTCAATCTCTTTACTTAATCTTAAAACCTCATCCAAATCGCCAAATTGAGCCACTTTGCCACTTACCTCTGGCCTAATCCAGATTTTATTGCCCTCATCCTGCAATTTCTTTACAATCTCTTTAATTCTTCCCTTAATAATCTCATAAACCCCCTCCTTAGCCATATCTAAATAATAACCAGAATGAAAACAAACACTATACCCATCACATAAATTTAATATTCTTGCAGATTCTAAAATGTTATGCTTGCTTAATCCTATTTTTTGACTTTCTTTCGCATTTAAATTTATATAATAAGGGCAATGAGCTGTTAAAATAACATCCTTTTCTTTAGCAATATTTTTAATGTCTGATGTATCCTTATCTTTCAAATAAATTCTTCTCACAAATTCAACTTCAAGAACATCTAACTTTAACTCTCTAACTCTCAGAATCCCATTCTCAGTAGTTGCCACTTTAGTAGAAATCGGAATCCCGGCAGTTCCAAAATTTAATTTATCCATTTTAATCATTGACTTTCTTTATACTAGATAATAAATAACTAGATATCTACCTTAAAAAATCCAGTCATTCCCCTAAATTGTATTGGGGGATTCATTTTTTCTACTTTAGATATTATATATCCATACTTTGGTTTATCAGTCCAACCTTCTTTATCAATAACCTCTCTTGTCACCAAATGTAAACCAAAATCGCTATAAAAATCATTGTCTAATCTATACTTTTTAATGTCTTTCAAAAATGCCTTTCCAATAATTACTCCAGTTGGCAAATTTTGAAATCCAAATTCTTTTACCACCTCATCTTTCGTGTCTTTTCTACTTGCATAAACATAAAACCAACCACGATAATTCGTATTTCTTGTTCTTACTTCTATTTTCTTTTTTCCGCTAACAACTAATTCAGCCCAAGGTTGGCTGATTGCAAGACCTTTCATTCTTCAACCTTCTTACTAAAATCCAATTCATAATCGCTGTCTTGAACATATTTTATTCCTTCTCTCATTGCTATATACGCCTTCTCTAATTCCGCTCCCAAATCAGCAGCATGATCTATTTGAGAAACTAAATCACATTTAATTAAAATTTGATATATCTCAATTGGATGCTTTCCAGTAATAATTTTAATTATTTTATTGTCATAATCACACAAAGCTAATTCTATCTTTTTCTCTTTATGATTAACCCTAATTAGAAAATATCCTCTAGGATCAGCCTTCCAAGGCAAACATCTCTTCGCCTCAATGATTTCAACATTATCTGGCAATTCAATATCCCACCATCTACCCTTAATTTTTGCCATTTTTATAAAATTTTATTTAAGTTATTCCTCTTCCTCTAGTTTCTGATTTATTAAACTAATTACCCTCTCTAATTCCTTACTGCTAATGCTTTGTTCTGTAGCACATTTTTCCAAAGTATGCCAAGTTGAAATTCCATATCCAATGCATTCCATGTTATAAGTAGCCATAATTTCTTTTATCTCATCTAATTTTTCTGGAAAGTTAGTCAAAATCTCTCCTACTTTTGTTTTTTTATGAACCACATTCTCTTGTCTTTTATTGCCTTTCATAATCAAATTTAGAAATTTTAGAATATAAAAATCTTTTGAACTGCAGGTATGAAAACAGTGGACTGGCACAGTTACATTCATTTAATCTATTTATTCTGTAAGTATTCTGTAAGACCGAAAGTTTTAAATAGTACTTTATGTAAATATGTAAATATGTCACTAAGACTAGAATTAAATGGATTAGAACAAGTATTCAGAGAAAAAGCCATGAAGAAATATGGTTACTCTAAAGGAGCCTTAAAAAAGGCAAGCATTGAAGCTTTGCAAACGTGGGTTAATGAGCAAAAAGAGTTACCGGTGTCTAAAGAACCTTTCAAATTAATTGAAGGTATATTAGAAGAATATAGAGGTAAAATCAGCTCAGTAGAATTGCAACATTCAGCAGCAAAGTTATGGGTGAAATAAATGTTTATTGATGCAAATATATTCTTAGAGATGGCATTAAAGGATAAAAAATCTTTGAAATGTCAAGAATTTATAAAAGAATTAGTTAAAAAAAGAATTAATCTATATACATCCGACTTTATTCTATATTCGTGTTTATTAAATATATGCAACAAATTGAATTCTCTTAAGATAATGAAGAATTTTATTATTTTTATAAACAGTTTAAAAATTACTATAATTAGACCATCATTGAGAGAAGTATATGATTCGATTGATCTTATGGAAAGGCACAATTTGGATTTTGATGATTCTTTAGTTGTAAGCTGTATGAAAGGAAATAATATTCATACTCTAATCTCTTATGACAGTCATTTTAACAATATAAAAGAAATAAATATCATTAAGCCTTAATAGTATTTATTTTTAATGAATTTATTTTACAGTTCTCCTGCCACCACCCCTTTTATAAGGGCTATATCTTCCCTTAGCTTTTTGAGAGCTTCTTTCTTCAGGGTACATCTCATCATACTCAAATCTCGAATCAAATCCACATTTTTTACAGACAATATAATCTCTATTATCTTCATTTACAATTTCAACATTTACTGAGCTACAAACTGGACATTTTTTCATTTCATAAAAATCTTAACACCTTTTATACTTATGAACAAATTTCTCAATCCTCTCCATAGCAATTTCAATCTTCTTAATATCAGTGGCATAGCTGCATCTTATATAACCTTCTCCATGTGGCCCAAATTCTTTTCCAGGCATTACCGCAACCTTTGCCTCATGCAACAAGTCAAATGAAAATTTAAAGCTGTTGTCAATTACCTTATGAATGTTTGAGAAAGTATAAAAAGCTCCACTTGGCATTATTGTTCTTAACCCAATTTCATTTAATCTCTTAACAATAAACTTTCTTCTCTTATCGTATTCTCTAACCATCGCATCAATGTACTTTTTATCTATTGAAAGAGCCTTTTCAGCAACAATTTGAGATATAGTTGGAGCGCATAAAGTTGTGTAAATATGTATCTTAGTCATTGCCTCTGCTAATATCTTAGGAGCAACAGCATATCCTATTCTATAGCCACACATGGCATAACTCTTGCTAAAAGTTTGAAACGTTACATTATAATCCTGCATCCCATTTAAACTCCCAATACTAACATGCTTCTTATCATAAACAATCTTTTCATAAGCCTCATCAGAAAATACGTAAAGATCATTCTCAACAGCAATATCAGCAATCTCCTCTAGTATTTTTCTGTTTAAGACATTCCCAGTTGGATTTGACGGAGTATTTATGACAATGACTTTTGTTTTCTTTTTATCAATCAATTTTTTCAATTCATCTGGATTAATATTCCACTCATCTTCCTCTTTCAAAGGCAAATAAATCGGAAAAGCCTCAAACAATTCAAACGTTGGAAGATATCCAAGAAAGCCAGGACTTGGAATTATAATTTGTTCACTAACATCAAGTGTGCAAGCTGTTGCTAACATCAATGCCTCTTGGCTTCCGCACGTAACAACTATATTGCCAGGATGTGTCTCAATTTTATTATCTCTCTTCAACTTTTTAACAATGGCTTCTTTTAGCTCTTTTCTCCCGCCAGCAGGGCTATAGTGATTACATTTAGAAGCAGCCTCTTTTGTAAACTTAACTATTGGTTCAGGAGCATCAAAATCTGGCTCTCCTAGTCCTAAGCTAATTACGCTTTTATCTTCTTCAGCTATCCTCAGCAGTTTAGATATTACTGCATCAGGCAATTCAAATTCCCTTTCTGATATATGCACCATCTTTTTCACATTTTCATAGAAATCTATACTTAAATATTTTTCCAATCTCTATTATTAATATTTTACTAATACACTTTTGTTAAACCCAAAATTAAATCTACTTAATTTAATATTTTTAAAGATTTTAATCATATTAGTTTTGCCCAAGTTATTTTGCATAATACAGCTATAAACTTAACAATTTATAAAATTTCTTATTTTGAGATTTTAACTTTTTATGGTTTAATTTAACAAATAATAAACCTTGGCAAAAATAGCTGCAAAAAATTTCTTTTGAAAATCAGAAGATTCAGAAAATTCATTGCTATAAAGATCCACTAATTCACGGCACTTCCTTGCTATCTCATTTATATTTAGCTCATAGCATCTTGAAATGTGCTTTTTTAACTCTTTAGCTTTCCTGTCATCAAGTTTGTCAAATGGCAAAACAACAGAAAGCAAGGCAAATTCAAACTCAAAAGCGTCTTCAATAATATTTACGTTTCTCTTTACAGCCCTTTTAAATTTGTCATAAAAAACTGGCCTTGGGCAAACCTTTCTTACAGAAAACTCCTTATAATAATACTCAAGCAGATAATTTCCCAATCCTCTCTTAATCAACTCAGTATTTCCATACAAATCCTTAAGCAATAAATTAGAAATCAAGCCAATTTTATTAAACAAGCTCCTTGTCTTCTTTTTAGAATACCTCAACCTATTCAAAACCTTCATATTTTTCTTAAAACCATCATTAAAAGACCTGTTAATTCTTTTATATAAACCTCTTTTAGATTGTACAAAATGAATTACTTCATGCAGCAATAATCCAATTAGTGCCCTTTTATTTCTCAATAAAAAATCTCTTCCTTGCAAATTTACAATTATCAAATCCTTTTTCCCATCATTGAAATAAAAAGAAACCCTTTTAATTTCGCAAATTTCCTTAAAAGTTTTTTGCAAAGACCTAGGAATTTTTCTCAATATTAAACTGCATTTCTTAAAATCCCTAACGAAATAAATATTCACATCACCCAGAAGGTCAATTCTCTTTAGCAATCTTTTAGTTTCAACTATAACTTTTACCAGATTTATTTTGTATCTGCCAAAATCACCTAAAAATGCAACCTTCATAGGATAAATTAAGGCTTAACTTATTTAAATATATCTAATAACAATTAGAAACCACTTTAAAAGTAAAACAAAAGGCTTAAATATAATAGTATTCTACCAATTACGATGGTAAATAAAACCAAATCATTTTTCGTACTGATAGCAACAATTTTATTACTTATACCAATAACTGTTTTAGCCACTCATTCTGAAAATAAATTTTTTAGGGGTGAAACTGAAGAAAAGCTAGAAAGACTAGAACCTGGATTAGCAGAATGGATTTGGGATAATAAAGATAGATACTATTCTTATGTCCTTGATGAAAAAGGTCATAGAGTTCCAATAAGATCAATAAATTTTGAGAAGTTTCTTGATTTGATAAACGATGTTGCTATTAATAAAATACTTGCCAAAAGAGCCGAGACTGCTTTTAAACACCAAACTAAATTTACCCAAGCTGTACCAAAACCTGTAGATAAAACAAATATTTATGCCTCTTACACAAAAAAGGAATTTATCAAACCACCAGTTTCTACGAGTCTTCTAGGAAAAAAAGAATATCAAACTAAAACTCTAACTGACTCTCAGATAGACGAGCTAATTAAAGCTTGTAGTACAGTTTTCCACAGTATTTTAAGAAAGAATATTTTAATACGTTCTGTTCCAAGAGATGAACTGAGTGATCTCGTTTTAAACCCAGCAGCAAGATCTAATAATGCCTGTATTAACAATGTTTTAAAGGATTTTGGCTTATAAACCAATAATTTATTTTTAAAAGCCTTATAAACCAGTTTTAAAAATTTAAGCGATAGATTTTTATACTAGTTCAACATATATCACAAACAGGGGGTTTTAGGAATATTCCTTTTGACTTTAAAATATCTTAATTAATCAAATTTCATGGTCATAGGATTGGGTAGGAAGGGTTTTCTGCTATGTCTTTTCCCTAACACCTCTTTTCCCCGACCTACCCCCTCCTTGACACTTTGAATTTTCTTATTTTCTTATGCTACTTTCTATTTTAATTTCAAGATTTTCTTTTTTCCTTTTTAATTTAACTGCAAATTTTCTTAAAATATCTTCTTAAAAAATCTTTATGTTTAAATTTTACTACAATTGAAGGTTTTGTTATTTTCTATAGATTTTAATATCAAAGATTTAATTTTTAGATTGTTAAATATTCTATTTTTTCTGTTATATATAATGAATATATTTTTAACAAGAGAAAGATTTAAAAAACTAAGTTTTAAGGTTTAATTGATTAAAATGCCAGAAGATGATTATGAAGATCTTAAAGATGCGGATGAAGAAGACATTTATTCAGAAGAGGGGAGAGAAGAGTTAATAGAAGATGAAGATGAGATCACAGAGGTAGATGAAGGTTTCATGAAGGGTTATGAAGAAGGAGCTAAAATGGCTGTTTGTTCTTATTGCCATAAGGTCCTAAGAGAAGATATTGTTGAAGAAGACTTTGATGATGAAACTTATAGGTTTTGCAGTGAAGAGTGCGCTTCTAAATTTGAGATGAAAAGATTAAAGAAGAGAAAATAATATACTTAAGGATATCTAACCAAAGCTACAACCATAAATAATCAAATTAGAGATAGAAAAATATAATGATGAAATTAATCTTCTTAATGGCTTTTAGTTCTAATGTTATCAATATTAACCCACATAATCGGCATATTTCTAATTTCTAAAAATGTTTTAAAGAATTCAAAATAAAAAATTAAATTTAGAATCATTGAGAATTTTGAGAATTATATCGGATAGCTAAAAAATCTATCCATCCGATACATTTAAAAAGCCTATTACACTCTTAGTTTATATGCCAATAGAAAAAAGATTGCTAGATAGAATAGAATCAAAGAAAAAGATGTTAGATGCTATCAGACCACTGCCAGAGCATGTCTTAGGGAAGTTAAAAGAAGATTTAGAGATAGAGCTAACATACAATAGCAATGCTATAGAAGGAAATACATTAACCCTTCAAGAGACAAAACTCATACTTGAAAGAGGAATAACCATTAAAGGAAAAAGCATGCGCGAGCATTTAGAAGTTATTAATCATAAAGAAGCATTTTTATTTCTAGAAACATTAATAAAAACAAAACAAAAATTAACAGAAGACATAATTAAAGATATTCATAAAATAATTTTAACCAAAATTAATGATAAAGAAGCAGGGCATTATAGAAAAACGAATGTAAGGATTTTAGGAGCAATTAAATCTCCTCCCTCATATTTTAAAATACAAAATCTTATGAAAGAATTTATTAATAAAATTTATCAAGAATCAAAAATTCTTCACCCAATAGAGCTAGCTGCAAAAATACATTATGGAATTGCAGCAATACATCCATTTTTTGACGGTAACGGTAGAACTGCTAGACTATCAATGAATCTAGTATTAATTCAAAGTGGTTATCCCATAACAATAATCCTAAATAATGATAGAAAAAAATATTATTCTGTATTGAAAAAAGCAGATCTTGATGATTTTAGTCCATTCTTGAATTTTATTGCAAGAATGGTAGAAAGAAGTCTTAATCTATACCTATCTTCATTTAAAAGGGGAATGGAATTGGTCTCACTTAAAGAAGCAACAAAATACTGCCCATATAGCCAAGAATACTTAAGCCTATTATCAAGGCGAGGAGCTCTAGACGGATTAAAACTTGGAAGAAGTTGGTATACCACTAAAAAAGCCATAATAGACTATATGAAAAATATTAGAAAGTATCGGATAAATAGAAAATAAGGTTAACCGATACGTAAGAAATGCCAATTTTAAAAGCGTAAAAAATTACACAATTGAATAAAGTACTGCACACCAGACAACAAGTATAAATTTTATCATATAATTTTTAAATAAACTATTCAGTTAATAAGAAAGAAAAGCCTCTTGGCAACTTAGAAACATTTTTAAATTATTAAATTCTGGTTTTTAGTGAAGAGGTGGTAATGTGAGAATGTCTCAAGCAGCTCAGGCTGCAGTAGATTATTTAATTTTAACAGCTGTTGTAATTGTTGTTCTGATACCTCTATTTTATTATTCTGCTCAGAGAATTGATTACTTTAGAATTTCAGAAGTTAGTGAGGCTGTTAAATCAGTTAAAGAGGGCGTTGTTACCATTTCTAATTTGGGTTATGGCACAGCCACAAGAGTTGTAATCCAATTGCCTTCTGGCATTCTTTCTACTGAAGTTACTGGAACTTTGATCAAAATTTTAATTGCCGGCCAAGAAATAATTGAAAATACAAAAGTCTCTCTATTTGGTGTTTTTCCACAAGTTGAAGGAAGGCATTATGTTAAATTATTTAACAATGGCACTAATGTTTTAATTTATGAATGCGGAAATAATATTACAGAAGCTTTTGAACAATGTGACGGGCCTAGTGTTGAAAATTGCGGAACTGGATTTTCTTGCATTGACCCAGGTTCTGAAGATGGATGTAAATGTTCCTGTGTCGTTAATAATGATTGCCCAGACGGATTTACATGCCTAGATGGAGCTTGCGAACCCACTGGTGAATGTGGTGATGGAGTTATTCAAGGACCAATAGAGCAATGTGAACAAGATTCAGACTGCTTATCTGGATATTTTTGTGATAGTTGTCAATGTGTTGGTCCTAGTGGTGGTGCTTGTGGTGATGGTATTCTAGATGCAGGAGAAGCATGTGATCCACCAGAAAATACTGGTTGTATTACTGATAGCCTCGGAAACTTTTGTGATATGGAAACAATTATCGATTTTGAGAACTGCCAATGTATAGAATATTGTGGTGATGGGATTATTCAACCACCAAATGATTATAATTTTTTTGAAGAATGTGACGATGGAAATTTAGATAATAATGACAGTTGTAATACCAATTGTGAGAAAACTGATTGCATTTCATTAGGCATGGTATCTTATTGGAAATTTGATGACGTTACTGCAAGTGCAAGTGGGGTAACTACACCTGATTACGTTGATGGAAACAATGCAAAAATCTATGGTGCAAGCACAGTATCTACTGCAATTGTTGGAAATGCCTTAAGTTTTGATGGAACTGATGATAGTGTTGGTGTAACTGACAGTTTATCACTAGATAATTTTGCAGAAATGTCAATTGAGTTTTGGTTTAAGAGCAATGAAGCCATTCCAGGTACTTCTCCAATAAATTCTGAATTATTTGATAAAAGAAATGGTAAAGTAGATGGATATGAATCTTGGTTCAACAACTCAGGCCAGCCAGGTTCAGGAAGGCTAGTTTTTAATGTATGCCAAAGCTCATCTTGCACTTCGCTTGGATCTGTTAAAAACAGTTGGTTAACTTCTCAATGGTACCATACAGTATTAACATTTGGCTCTGGTTCACTTAAGATTTATGTTGATGGAGCACTTAATAATGAAGTTACAACAACATTAACCTCAACTGGAGATTCCACTAATAATCTAAATATCAGCAGATCAACCGAATCTCCAACTTGGGCTTATAAGGGTATTATTGATGAATTTGCAGTCTACAACACAGTTCTGCCAGAAAGTACAATCTTAGAGCATAATAATAGTAAAAATAACTACTGTTATTTCCCGTGGTGCCCAAATGGTTATCCTGATCCTGGAGAATCTTGCGATCCAGGTACTCCTGGTGTCTCATGTTCAAATCCAAGTGATACTTGTAATTCAGATTGTACATGCACTCCTAGTAGTACTCCATGTGGTGATGGTGATTTAGATCCTGGAGAATCTTGCGATCCAGGTACTCCTGGAGTGTCATGCTTAAATCCAGGAGATATATGTAATTCAGATTGTACATGCTCCCCTGGAGGTTCATCTTGTGACGGAAATTGTGATCCTGGGGATTCTGTTACTTGCCCTTCAGATTGCCCCCCTGTATGTGGTGATGGCTGGTGCAGTTTTGGGGAATATTGTACTTGTTTATCAGATTGTTGGTCAAGTGGCCCAGACACTTGCGGTGATAACATTTGTAACTGCGGTGAAACATCTGGAACTTGTTCAAATGATTGCTGGAGTGGTGGTTGTGATTTTGCCACTTGGTGCACTGATCCAGAATGCAATGCTAGTTGTGGAGATGGTTTGTGCGCTTGTGGTGAAACATCTTCAAGTTGTCCTTTAGATTGTACTTCGAGTGGAAATGCATGTGGTGATGGAATATGTGCATTTGGAGAAGATTGCAATACTTGCGTTAGAGATTGTGGAACTTGCCCTGTATGTGGAAATGGAAAAGTAGAACAAGGAGAACAATGTGAACAAAACACTGATTGTCCTGTAGGATTTATATGTGTTAATTGTGCTTGCATAAGATCACCTGGTGGTGGAGGCGGTGAACCAACTTAAACTTAAATTCTCCATATTATAAAGATAGAAATCTTTAAATATTATTTAAATAATTCAAATTTGAGGTGAAATTGTGAATAAAGGAAAAGATGTAAAAATATTTGTTTTTTTAATTGGAATAATTTTCGCTAGTTTTTTAGCCTCTTATAGTTTTAATAAGGATAGCGATTCTAATAATAAAATTACAGGATTTTACCTAAGAGAGGATTGTCCACCAACAACCCCAAAAACAGGTAAAGGTGATGGTGTAGGAAGGGATAGAAATAAAGATCAAGCCTGCTCTAAAGCCATAAAAGATGCATGTAAAAAAGCACTAGAAGATGCAAAAAAACAATGTACAGAATATTGCAAAGGAGGACCTCAAGGAACTTTAAAATGTACAGGGGTGGCAACTAAGAATGGTGACTGCAAGGTTAAAGATATAGGACCAATGCAAAATGATGGACAAGATGAATGCTCATGTACAAGATTAACTGGAGGTTATAAATGCAAAGCACGTGCAGAGCAAGATATTGATTGTAAATGTAATAAACCAAAAGAAAAGAAAGAGCCAGGATGACAATTAAAAAGATAAAATGGTCTAAAGAAATTTTAGCTTTAGTACTTTTAATTATTCTAATTTATATTTTTTTAAGTTATAATAATAACCAAATCCTAGGTAATCTGCTATTTATGGGAAGAGAAGCTGAACTTTATAATACTTTTACAGACTCAAGAGAAAAATGTCCAGACCCACAAGATATGGACCAGGATTTTTTTGGAACAGGATCTACTCCACAAGAAGCTAAAGAAGATTGTTTTAGCAAAGGAGAATTTGGTATGGACGATGAAAATGGTAAATGCAAAGAACATTGCGAAACTGTTGACGGCTGCAAACCAAAACGCGAAAAAGCAAAATGCAAAAGATTAAGTACTTCATTTCATCAGGGTAATGATGGTGAATATTTTATAGTAAAATGTAAATGTAATAAAAAATGTACGTGCAAATATACACCGAAACCTAAAATTAGTTAGAAAAAATGATTAAATAAATACGATAAGATGACTTCAAATACCAGCATATTAATTAATTTTTTATTTTCTGTATTAATACTAATATTTTTTACAGCTTGTAAATCAAATATACAAACATTTAAGGATGATAATTTTATTATTAACATACCTAAAGATTCAAATTTTAAACTGGATTATCTCCCCAATAGTCTCTTTAGAATAAATTTTGAAACAAAAAATGAATGTAAATTTACTATAACATCAAGCTA
>CAZCNK010000021.1:0-14780 GCA_964500345.1 Candidatus Woesearchaeota archaeon
TCAAGATTGTTTTAAATTATATACTGAATATTATTAAAAATATACTATCTCTTCATAAACCTTATAAAGTGGTTTCTTGTTTAAAAAAAAGTGTGAAACAAATAGAGCGATAACGCTATAGATTTGTTTTGGTACGAAAATATGGTAATTAATTATAAAGTTTGTATTTTGGCAGCCGGTGTTGGAAGTGCTTTAGGCGAGCTTACAAAAAATATTAATGCTGCAATTTTGCCTGTAAATTATAAAGCTACTATTTCTTATATTATAGAAAAATTTTCTCCAAATATTGAAATATTAATTACTGTTGGGCACCAAAAACAGCATTTGAAAGATTATTTGACTATAGCTCACCCAGATAGGGTCTTTAAGTATGTAGAAATTGACAAATATATTGGGCCTGGCAGCGGCACTGGATATTCTTTATTAAAATGTAAACCTTATCTACAATGCCCCTTTTTGCTCATTACAGCCGATACAATAGTTTCCGAAGAAATCCCTCCTCCTGATAAAAATTGGGTCGGCATAGCTCCTGTCAGAGAAACTGAGAAATATTGTACTATAAAAATAAAAAATGAGGTCGTATATCAATTGGATGATAAAATAAAAACAAACAATAAATATGCCCTTATAGGTTTATCAGGGATTAAAGACTATGAATCATTTTGGTCTTCTCTTGAAAAAAATTATGATTCTGGTAAGGGCGAGATTAGGGATATAGAGGGATTCAAGGCTCTTATTGAAAAAAAATTAGTTCCTATAGGTTTTACTTGGTTTGATACCGGGCATTTGCAGAATTATATGGAAACAAATAAGAATTTTTCTGGTGAAGAAAAGAATTTTGATTTTAGTAAAGCAGATGAATTTTTATACTTTGTAAATGGAAGAGTTATAAAATTTTTTGCTGATGAATCTATAACTAAAAAAAGAGTTGAAAGGGCAGCTTATTTGAACGGGTTATGTCCACAAATTGATTCTCATAATGGTTGTTTTTATGCTTATAAAAAAGTTGAGGGCAATTCTTTATATAATGTAATTAATCCACAAATTTTGAGAGATTTTTTAACTTGGGCTCAATCAAATTTATGGAAACGACAGGAGCTTTCTGGTGAAGAGCTAGAGGCTTTTAATAAATCTTGTGTTGATTTTTACCATCTAAAAACTTTGAGACGTGTTGGTGTTTTTTATAGAAAAAATAATATCTATGATACACCAAACATAATAAATGGAGTTAATGTTCCGACCTTAAAATCTTTATTAGACCAAGTAGATTGGAGTTATGTTTGCAATGGGATCCCAAGCCAATTTCATGGAGATCTTACAATTGGCAATATTTTAGTTACTAGAGATAACAAAAGCAATCTTCAGAAGTTTTTGTTATTAGATTGGCGACATGATTTTGGGGGGCTTACCAAAACAGGGGATATTTATTATGATTTAGCTAAATTTTATAAAGGGATTATTCTTTCGGATGATCTGGTAAAAGAAGATATGTTTACTTTTGATATTAGCGGCTCAAGTGTCTATTATGATTACTTCCTTAAAAGGGGTTTAATTGAAGCAAAAGAGGAATATGAATCATTTGTTAGGGAAAGTGGCTATGATATGTACAAGGTTAAAATACTTGCGGCCATAGCTTTGTTAAATATGTCTCCACTTCATAATTATCCTTTTAATTTTTTAGTTTATTACCTAGGAAAGAATCTTTTGTATAAAACATTAAATGAAAAGGGCCGGTCGATGAAAAATGATTAGTGCTAAGCTCGCCGTAGGGCCTATGAGCTCTGAAATAATTGAAGCGGTTTTTAGATATTCTAACTATAACCGTAAGGAATTGATGTTAATCGCATCTAAGAATCAAATTGATTATTCTGGAGGCTATGTAAATAGATGGACTACTGTGGATTATATGAATTTTATAGCCCAAATGAAGCAGAAATATCCAAATAGCAAGGTTGTAATCTGCAGGGATCATTGCGGTCCTGGGTTTAATGGCAATTTCAATATTGAAGATACCTACAAAACAATACAAGCAGACATAGAGAATGGGTTTGATCTTATACATATTGATTTATGCCATTATATAGGATCAACAGATGAAAAATTTGAAGTTTCTAAAAAACTTATTGAATATTGCTTTTCTCTTAAACCATCCGTTATGTTGGAGATAGGTACGGATGAAAATGCAGGGGATAATTTTAGCATATCTAATTTATCTGAAATTGAAAAGGAAATTAATTTCTTTAAGGGTTTTTGTGATCCAGAATTTTATGTTGTCCAGACTGGCAGTTTAACTAAAGAAACAAATCAAGTTGGGGATTTTAATGAATCTTTTATAAAAAATATTTCTGTCTTATTGAAAAAAAATGGATTGAAATTGAAAGAGCATAATGCTGATTATCTCTCTAAAGACGAGATTAAAAAAAGAAAAGGCATTGTTGATGCGATGAATATTGCCCCACAATTAGGTGTTGTTCAAACTAATCTAGTATTAAGCAAATGTTTAATGTTTGGCATAGATTTTACGGATTTTCTTGAAGAGGTGTATAATAGAAAAAAATGGGAAAAATGGCTATATAAAAATGACTTAAATAATAAGTTTTTATGTAGTATAATTGCAGGGCATTATCATTTTTCTTCAGATAAATATAAAAAGATTATAGCCCAGTTAGAACTTATTTGTGATATTCATGAAGATATAATAAATACCACTATAGAGGTGATTGATCATTATGAAAGAAGTTATTAAACCTTGGGGGAAGGAAGTTTGGATTGAACTGAATGATAAATACTGTTTTAAAATAATATATTTGAATGCCGGACAGAGAACAAGTTTCCAATATCATTGTAAAAAATTGGAGACTTCTTATTTTCTTCGTGGACAAGCAGAAGTGTGGTTAGAAAATGATCTTGGTGGATTGGAAAGAAGGATGGTTACCTCAGGTGATTCATATACTGTTTTACCGTTAAGAAAGCATAGAGTTATTGCCGTGACTAATGTTGTTTATTTAGAAGTCTCTACGCCTGAGGTTGATGATATTGTCAGAATTCAGGATGATTTTGGGAGACCAGGCTAAAAATTTATTCTGGGTATAAATAACTCATCTTTTCATGTCTGCCAAAAATCCAAGGCTTATTATTTGTATGCCCGATATTATAAGTAACATTGCTAATATAGTTAGCGGTATATGCCCTGCTCTGCCTGTTACTACAAAAGTGTAGATCAGATATATTCCTATTGAAGTTCCAGTTACAATCAGTGATAGGCCGATTCTACCAAAAAATTTGAGAGGAGCATAGTCACGGTATATCCTTAATATATTTATCCAGGCTCTTGCTGCATATTCAATAGGATTCCTGAATAATTTACTCTTTCTTGTTTTTCTTGTGTTTATGGGTATCTCCTTTATCTTATAACCTTGTTTTGCTGCCTTAATTATTTGTTCCTGCGTATACGTAAAGGTATTGATAAATCTAATATTTTTGGCAACATTTCTTGTAAATGCCCTGAAGCCAGTCGTTGTGTCTGTCAGTTTCATTTTTAATAATTGGGATAATACTTTTGCAAATGCCCAGTTGCCAATCTTCTTTGATAATTCTATATTTTTATTTTTAGTTATAAACCTGCTTCCAAGAATAAGGTCATACCCGCTTTCTATCTCTTTAAGCAATCTTGGTATTTCTTGTGGGGGATATTGTCCATCTCCATCTGTGTGAACCATCACATCGGCATTAGACTCAATAAATATTTTTATTTCGTTCCTGAATGTTTCTGCTAGGCCAATGTTTTTATTATTTGAATAAACAGCTGCTCCTGATTTTTTTGCAATTTTAACGGTATTGTCTGTACTGCCATCGTCTAGAACTATAATTTTATACTTGTATTTTGTTTTAGACATTACTATTATTATTTCTTTTATTACATCTGCTATTGTGTTTTCTTCGTTGTATGCAGGTATACTAATCCATACTTTCATTTTTGTAAAAATAAATGTTGTTTTCTGTCTTTTTTACTAATCTTAAATTGAGTTTTTTTAGTGTTATTATATATTCTGCGTCTGTATTTTCAATGCTTTTTATATCTACTGGATTTAGAATCCATAGTGCGATTAATGATGTTGATTTTCCCTTTGTGCACAGTACCTCATATGCTGTTTTTGTCAGAACGCCACAGTAATCTTCGTCTATTACTATCTTTGCATTTTTGTTTATATTATCTCCGATCCATCTACTTAATTCTATCTGGGGATTATTTTCCCAATTTGTTTTTGAGTTGTATATTATACCCCCATATGCTACTGCACTGGTAGTTATTGAAAATAATACAACTATAGTCATTGGTTTTAATATATTTAGTTTTGATTTTTTCGTTATGAGAAATATAATAAATAGAATAAGGAATAGAAAAGCCGTTAGTAAAATTATAACTACTTTTGGCGGTAAAAAACTTTTCATAAACTCGTTTGCTGATCCAAGAAGTGTAAGTGTTATATTGTTTGCAGGGAGTAGTTTGAAGTATAATAATTGCGATGTTAAAAAAATTAATGGGATTGAAGCTAATAAAATATTTCTTTCTGATTTTTTGTCTCTTTTTTTATATTTATAATAACTTATTGCTCCAAGTAAAAAAAGTATCGGTAGAGATGTATCTGCGTACCTGCCTATTGGTCTTCCAACTAAACCAGGCAAATCCGTAGTTTCTTTTGGCCAACTATTTGTTGCATGTTGTGCTGTACCAACGAGGATAGTAACTAATGTGATTATTGTTAACAAGGTAAATATCCTCATTTTTTCTTCTTTTAATTTTTCTTTTATATTTGAAAAAGCGAATATAATTATTATAAATGATGCAAGTAGGAAGTAACTTCCGTATAAAAATATCCAATATATAATGTTTATTGGGTAATTGATGGCTTGTTTAGATATTTCATTGGTGTATTGGCCAATCAATCCTTTTGAAGAAAAGCCCATCAATAAAATATTTCTAATAACCCATGGTGAAACTGATAATAAGGCAGTTATGCCCATTGTTATTTTCTTTGGTATTTCTCCAAACTCTTTTTTTGTTAGTTTATATACCAATAACAACGTTACGATAATTATTAAAGAAATCCCAGCGAATCTTGTCATATAAGTCAAAGCAATTGAAATTCCAGCCAGTATATCATACTTATAGGATTTTGTTGTTAATGATTTATATATTAAATATAGTGATGTTAGAAACAGAGAGTAAAACATATTTTCTGCCATTATGAAGGCCGGGAAAACAAAATTCATTGGTAGGAGTGTTATTATTGTTGCTGTAACCACTGATTTTTTATCGTCAAGAAACTCTTTTGCGAATAAATAAGCCGGAATTATTATGAGCGTTGAGGTTATTACATTTAATATTTTCATCAATATATAAGCTACTGTGGCATTATTTGAGATAAAACTTATTGATATTATTATTGGATATATTGGGTGGTAATTTGATGTGGGTATGCTGTGGACTTTTAGGTTCAGATCTTGAAAAAAATTCTGGGCCATTTTTATATAGATGTACTCATCTGTGTATATAGTTGGTGTTGAAACGAGAAGAACTAGGACTATTTTTATCAATATTATCATTAAACAAATACATATTAATTTACTAATGGTTTCTTTCATAAATTTTATCAACTTCAATAGTTTTAAATAATTTCCTATGATTTGTAGTTTTATGGATAAAGATCTTAGAGTTACTTATTTTGCATTTTCTGAAGAGTATGGGGGTAAGCATGCTGGTTTTACGCACAGTTACAATATCGTTAATGCTTTGTCTAAATTTGTAAATATTTCATCTTTTTTTTATTCCCAAAAAAATATTTGTATAGGTGGCGTATTTTATTCTGTTGTTTTTCCGAGCCTTAAAAATTTATTCTGTGCGAATCCTTTTTTATACTTTACTTCTTATTTTAAGGTTAGGGGCGCTGTGAAATCTGCCGCTATAATACATGAAAGGTTTCATGTTAATCCTATAGATCTGCTTTTTGTTGACAAAAAGATATATATCTTGGAAATTAATGATCCTGCTATGATACTTCATAATAATTTTTTTTATGGCTTTTTGATAGGATTGAAGCTTAGAAAATGCAGCTGTGTAATAACACAAACAAATACTTTAAAAAATATTCTATCTAAGTTTACTTCTAAACCGATATATGTTGTCCCAAATGGGGTCGATACCAAAAAATTTAGGCCTAATATAAAGTCAGATGTGCGTGATCGCTATGGCATTGGAAATAATGAGATCGTTATTGTTTTTGTAGGGGCGTTTATGCCGTGGCATGGTGTTGATGAAGTGGTTAGACTCGCTAGGCAAATGCCACATGTTAAGTTTTTAATGGTTGGACGTGGTCCTGAATATCCTGAAGTGAAAAGAAAATCTAAAGAACTTAGAAACATAATTCTTGTCGGTCCTGTTAATAATGAAGAAATACCAAAGTTTTTATCTGTTGCAGACATTCTTATAGCTCCATTTAATACAAAGAAGTTTACTAAAATGGAAGATTATGGTTTTTGGTGGTGTCCTGTGAAGATCTTTGAATATATGGCAAGCGGCAGGCCGATTGTGAGTTACGACTACCAGGAGGTGAGTAATATCATTGATGGTTGCGGGTTACTTGCTAGACCAGGTGATTTTAATGATTTGTTTGCTAAGACTAAAAGACTTGTTGAGAGTAAAAAGCTCAGAGTTAATCTTGGAATTATGGCCAGAAGGCGTTCTTTATCTTATGACTGGGAGTACAGAGCTATGGAGGTTTTTAAAATCTACAAAAAATGTCTAAAAGAATAAGTCCAAAAGTTTCTATTATATGTGCCGCTTACAATGAGGAGGCAAACTTTGAAGAACATTTGACTTCCTTAGTTAACCAGACATATAAAAATAAAGAGATAATTGTTGTTGATGATGGAAGTACAGACAAAACTACAGAAATTGGTAAAATGTTTTCCAAGAGATACAAATTCCTTAAATTTTATTTTATAGATCATAAAGACGGATATGGTTGTGTTAGGCCGAGACTAGAAGCGATAAAGCATGCTACTGGCAGTGTTTTATGCATTGTTGATGCAGATGGCTGTTATGGTAAGAACAACATTGAGGATGGAATTAATAAATTATTCAGCTCTAAAAAAATTGCTGCTGTAGTGCCGAGAATGCATGCGTGGGACCCTGATAATTTTATAGCAAAATACAGAGCAATGGTTTATGAGTCTAGATTTATTAATCCTGAGTTTATCAATAAATGTGCTTCTGAAGGCAAATATTCTCCATGGCTTTTAAAAAAGAAAATCTATGATTCTGTGGGTGGTTATAATATTAAGGATTCATACTGTGAGGATCTGATGCTAGCTAAAAAGATTCTTAGTGCAGGTTATTCAATAGTCCATGAACCAAGATGCCATTGGCGCCATAGAATTGGCGAGGGAATTTTTCAAACTGCAAAAAAGAATTTTGAAATAGGCAGAATGCACGGAACGGATATAAAACTAAGCAACTTTGCAAAAGTGGCTTATTTTACCCTGCCAATTCTGTTATTTTTTTTTGGGTTTTTTTATTATATTGGTTTTATCTTGCTTTTTCTCCATTTATTGCCAATGTTGCTGAATGGTTTTAGAATTTTTCTGAAAGTCAGAAGTGTTAGTGGCAGAGAATATGCTTTATGTTCACCAATTGTTTCTTATATTGTAAACATTCCATATACAGTAGGTTTTTATTCTGGATGTTTCTGGAGATATAGAAAATGAAGACACACCAATGGCAGCAGAGAAAATATAGGTTTACTCTTGTTGATGATGATAAGGCTAAAAGATATTCTGTGAAATACGTTCAGGATGGAAATTATGTTTTGGATATTGGGTGCGGTGACTGCGTATTTTTTGATATTCTAAGCAGCAGAAGAAATAATTGTAAGCTTTATGGTTTTGATATTGTTTCAGAGGCTTTAGACATTTGCAGAAAAAAAGGCTATTTTCCTGTTAAGAATCTGAAAAACTTGAAAGATAAATTTGATATTATAGCTATGTTTGAGTGCTTTGAGCATTTAACATATGAAGGCAGACTGGAATATGTTCGTTTTGTGGGTAAAAGATTGAAAAGGGGGGGTTATTTTATAATTTCTTTCCCACACATTTCTTCAATGTTTTCATTGATCCACTACAGCGATAATCCAGAGCATAAAATGCCATACCCCATAGAAGCAAACTTGAAGAGAATGTTCGGTGATTTTGATTTTGTTGACAAAATTTATTTTAATCCCTGGCTAAATCCACTTAAGGTTTTACACTGCCTTATTACTGGTTTAAGTTTGAATGCGATTTATAATAATGTCTGTTATATCCTGAGGAAAAAATGAAAGTTGCAAGAGTATGTCCATATTATTATTCAAAGAAAGAGAACCTAGATGGCGGGCTTAAGCCATATTACTACAATCTGATAAAACAATTAAAAAAACATGGAATAAGCAACTATGTTTTTACTATGGAATCTGACACTAGCGATAATGTCTTTTTATTAAAGAAAAGGAAAAGGTTTAGCTATCTTTTGTTTGGGTATGATGCCTACAAGAGATTAATTAAAGCTGAAAAATATTATGATGTAATCCATACACACCAACCAAATTCTTTTTTGTTGTATTTTTTCAAGAATAAATTCAGATCTAAATTTGTCTATACCTTGCATGGCAGTCCTGTTGCGTATAAAAAAGTTCCAATAAGATCAATCACCACATTTAAGGATGTTGTTTATTTTTATATTTTTAATTACTATATATGCAAGAGGGCAGATGCCATAATAACTGTTTCTTCAGAGGCTGGAAACGAAATAGTGGAACATTTTAATGTTGATCCTAAAAAGGTCTTTTTTGTTCCGACTGGAGTAGACACATTAGTGTTTAAGCCTTTGAAGGCAAAGAAGGACATTGATTTTATTTATGTCGGCAGATTCGCGCCTAAAAAAAACATACCATTTTTGATTAATGTGTTTAATGATATGCTTAAGAAGAGACCAAATCTCAAGCTTTATTTAATTGGTGGTGATAAATGGGATGGGGACTATTATAAAATAATTGGATTGATAAAGAAACTGAATTTATCCAAAAATGTCCAGGTTCACGGTCCATTAAAACAGGGCAAACTTGTAAATTTTTATAATAGGTCGAAATCATTTGTTTTGCCGTCATTTGAGGAAGGTATGCCAAAAACCTTACTTGAGGCACTTGCATGCGGTCTGCCTGCGGTGGTAAGCGGCCATTCTGGGATGAAGGATGTAGTTATAGATGGAGTAAATGGATTTTTTTTTGACATAAACAATAAGTCAGATGTTGAAGCAAAGCTTTTCATGGTTTTAAATAAAAAGCTTAAGTCTGATGTTAGATATATCAAAGACAAATATTCATGGGAGGATATAGCCAGGAAAATGATAGAGATTTACAAAAGTTAAAACATTTCTTTGTGCCATCTTGAAATATTGTACAATATCCATAACTGATTCTGGTAGTGATCTGATCTCTTGTAGTTTTTGATGACTTTGTCTAAATATTCTTTGTTTATTATCGTTTTGTTATTTTCAAAGTAGCTTTCTATCAATCCACCCATCTGGCCCCTTCGCATCCAAAAATTTATCGGCACACCATACCCTTGTTTTTTTCTTCTAATTATCTCTGAAGGTAGATAATTTTTTGCCACTTGTTTTATTATATATTTCTCTTCTTTATTTTTAATTTTTATTCTTACCGGTAGCTGGAATGCATAGTCTGCAATGTCTGGATAGATATATGGAACTCTTTCTTCTATAGACTGTGCCATTGTCATTTTGTCTGCTTTCATCAGGAAATATTCTGGCAATAGAGTTTTTACGTCTGTGTACAGCAGATTGTCTGTGAAATCAGGAAACTTATTAAAATTAAAATATTTTTTTGGAGTTAACTTTACGTTTGTTATTTCTCTTATTTCTTCCTCATTGAATGTGTTTATCATTTCATCATAAAACGCTTTCACGTCCAGAATTCTTCTATTTAGTCTGTTTATTTTATCAAGTTTTCTTGAATTTATCTTAATAAGATTTCCCAATTTTATTAGCGGGCCCAACAGTCTGATTTTATTTCTTATACTAGTTATCTTCTGGTAGTAATCGTAACCACCAAACAATTCGTCGCCGCCTTCGCCAGCCAGTACAACCTTTACTTTTTTGTTTGCATAATTTGATATAAGATATGTAGGTATAACTGCAGGATCAATTACTGGTTCGTCGTATATTTTTGTAATTTTATCAAGCGCTTTTATTGCTTTATTTTCGCTTACCTCAAGCTCAAAATGGTTTGATCTAATATGATCTGCAGTTATTCTTGAGTAATCTCTTTCTGAAAAATTGTCAAAATAAGCGTTGAAGGTTTTAATTGATTTGTTATTTTCATTTATAGTTTTTTGGGCGAGTGCAGTCACTAAACTTGAGTCTATGCCACCTGATAAAAAACTGCCGATCTCAACGTCTGCTATTAAGTGGTGTTTTACAGAATCTATTAACTTTTCATTTAGTTTTTTTATATAATCTCTGTCGCTTAGGCTTAGTTTTCCCTTATTCTCCAAATCCCAGAATTTGGTGATTACAAGATTTCCATTTTCTAGAATACAATAATGTCCTGCAAGAAGTTTCTTTATTTTGTTGAATGGCGTTAGATCTGCAGATATAAACCTATTTTTTAAGGTTTCGTTCAATGCTTCGTAATTCAGTTCCCTTTCTACACCCGCAGCCAAGATTGCTTTTATTTCAGAGGCAAATATCAGCCTTTTTTTGTCCCAATAGTAATAGGCTGGTTTTATACCAAGATTGTCCCTTGCGATGAGAATTCTTTTTTTATTATAATCCCATATTCCAAATGCGAACATTCCATTTAGTTTTTTCAGGAAACTATATCCGTACTCTTCATATGCATGGATTATGACTTCTGTATCTGAATCTGATCTAAATTTGTGTCCTTCTGATATTAACTTTCCTCTTAGTTCTTTATAATTGTATATTTCTCCGTTGAATGTGATCCATATAGTTTCGTCTTCATTGCACATTGGTTGTCTGCCTCTTTCTGAAAGATCTATAATTGCTAGTCTTCTGTGGCCAAGAGAAATATTTTTGTTTGTGTAGACGCCATGTCCGTCTGGACCCCTATGTTTTAAGGAATCTGCCATCTTTTTGATTAAGCGTTTATCTTCCCAATTAAATCCAACTATTCCGCACACTTTACTCCAGACTATTTGGTTGTGTTATTAAGTTTTTGGGTTTTTAGTTCTAGGCTTTAAAATTAACAAGATTTAAAATCCCTTTCAGGCCAGAAAATCTGTGGCAGATGGTGAGCATTTTATAAAGGATGTTAGTTTTCTTAGTTTATGGAACGTATCTTCATCTTTTATTAGCATATTTAGTTTTTATTTAATTACTAACATTCTTGGGCCGGTTGAATATGGTAAATATTCGCTTGTTATATCCTTGATCGCTATAGTTTCTCTTTCTACTTACGGTGCAATAAATGAAACATTACTAAGATTCTCTGCAATAACCTCAGATAAAAGGCTGGTAAAAACCTGCATAAAAATTCAATATGCTTTAGGATTTATAGCTTTATTAGGGCTTTTAATATTTTCTTACTTTATTGATAATGTTTACAATAAACATTTAAGTGTTCTATTGGTTATAGCTTCGTTATCTTTCCTCTTCTCTCCCCTAATAGAGGTTTTCAAAAGTTTAACAATGGGCAGAAGAAATGTAAATAATCTGGTTTATCTCTCTTTGTCTAACCAACTACTCTTAATTGTTTTAGTTGCTGGCTTTTATTTGGTTAGTTTTAAAACTGCTCTGTCAATGGTGATAGTTTATTTATTTGCTTCCTTTTTTAACTTTTTTCAGGCCAGACATTTGCTCAACAAAATGGAATATAAGGATGATGGAAAATATAACAAAAATGAAATTGTTAGTTATATTAAAAATGGGTTTTTATTTGGAATATTTAAAAATATTTTTTTCCAAAGTGCTTTAATTATGGGTAGTAGATTTGTAGACGTAGCAAATATTGGTTATTATACTTTTAGTGTTAGCATAGCTACTGTTTCTATTTTTGCAATAACTGGTGCAATCCATATTTTAGCTGTTCCCTATATAACTTCTTTTTATGACAAGGGAAAAATAAAGAAAGTTAATGTGTATTTTAGTGCTAGCATCAAATTCGGTTTTGTAATCAGTTTAGTAGTTTCTTTCGCTTTGTATGCTTTCTTAAAAATCTTTTTAGAATATCTTTTCCCTAAGTACATCCCTGCATTGCTTGTTTTACCTTATATTTTAATAGCTTTTACTTTACTTAATTTCAATGCAGCCAGTTCTTTTTTAAAAGCGAAAGGACACATTTCATTGCTTACAAAAATTGTTATAATTGCTTCTACTTTTAGTTTGTTGGATTCCTATTTTTTATCTAGATATTATGGTTTTAAAGGAATGCTTTTTTCTTTGATTATAAATGTTTTATTTATGTGCCTGTTGAACTGGTACTATGCCTATAAAAAATTAAAAATAAATTTTATAATCCTTCCGACTAAAGCTGAAATTAGCGCGTTTAAATTTTATTTAGATTTATTTTTAGGAAAGATAATTAAAAAGTTTAGGTAATCTGTAGATTTATTTAACTTTCTTAATTTCAATCATTGTTTGGTTCCCGGGATAAGGTACTGTTTTTATTTTTAAGTTGTATTTACTACACATATTTGCTATTTCGGTGATTGGATAATGGTAGGATACATCAGAAAACAACTTCTTAATAGTATACTTATTACCTATGTAGAAAGAAGCATAGAAACATCCGCCAGGTTTTAGTAGTCTTTTCATGGCTAACATTATTTCGTCAATTTCGTTTAAAGGAATATGGGTGAAAACTGAATGGGCAAAAGCACAATCAAAGAAATTTGGTTTTAAATTAGAAAATTTTAGGTCTTTGATCTGCCATATGGTCGGGTTTTTATATTGCATATTTTTTTTTTTTATTTTTTCAAGGCTAAATTTTATAATGTTCTCAGAAATATCACAACCATAGTAATTTCCTTTTTTTAGGTATTCAATAAGGAACTCTCCAAGACGGAGGTATCCGCATCCGATTTCTAGGACATTATTATTATGTTGAAGACCTACTTCTAAAGCAAAATTTTTTTGTTCGAGCGCGTATTTATAAAACTCTTCTTTTTTCATACCGGTAGCATTTTCTGGAGAATCATATTTCGCTCTTACAGAAACCATTTTTCCATAGGTTTTACTATTTATTTTTCCTAGATTAGAAGCATGAATTAAACCAATATGAATTACTTTCATTATTTTTTTTGGATTCATTAATTTTTCTATCATTTGAATTCTAAGCAACAAATTAATCCTTAAATACTTTTTGGATAAATAAGCTTTGCCTCAATAGTCCACCATTAGTTAAGGTTGCCCCGTAAGTGTTAATTCTGCCTTAAAAGTATCAGACTTTATTGCACCATTCACAAGTATTTTTAGGACAATCTTCATTTAACATTTTAATAGATTTTTTAAATAAATTTTCAGCATTCTTAATATCAATCTTTATTTTCATCAACTCAGTATCAAAAATAACCTCTTCTTTAAGCAAGACTTCTTTAGGGACATAAAGCAATAAAAAGCTATAATCTTTAGTTTCATAACCATTTTTTCTTAATAAAAAATGGTGATTAGATAGATTCCGGACCAATTAACCTCCTTGTGATACATAAGTTGATTAGTAACTTATATACGTTTTCATTCCTGTGATTAAATCTAAATTCCATATCTTTGATATACAACGGATAATTATTTTTGTTAATTCCATGATATTTATGGAATCTTTCTTTAGCATAGCTCCAGAAGCCTTCTATTCCATTGATATGATTAATATTTTATTGGACAAACTCTTTGTCATGGTTTATCTTGTTATGTTTTTCATATTGCTTTAAGCTGGTATAACTCTTGAAACTATCTGTATAGAATAAAGTCTGGGGCTATCCCCACAGCTTGCTGTGAAGTGAGCGAACGATGGAATAGGCTTGGAATTAGTTTTACTATACCTAATTTTTCCTTATTGAATAAGGTTAAGAAAGCTATTTAGTGATAGCTTTTGGGCGTGGCTGGTAAATTCTTCTAAGATCATGTTTTGTTGTTAGGGCATATGTACGCTTAATTGCCCATAATATATCTGCAAATGAAGATATACTGGTAATAAACCTTTTTATATTCGGAATGGCAAATACTCTTTTTTTGATTTTACTATCCAGGGCGGCAACTGCTTCTTTGTATGCCTGTTCTCTGTCTTCTTTATTAAAATCTTCTGTTACAAATGTTACCTTTTCGTAAAATAGGGCAGATCTATTATCCTTAAAATAGAATTCTGAATAGTCAAGGGCTGGGGTGAAGTTGCATAAGAACGTGCCTTCTTTTTCTACATAGTCCCAAAATGGTGTGCCTGGGTGAGGTATTGCATAATTGAAGTTGGCTGTATCAAAGCCTGCCTCTGCAAAGAACTTAATACTTTCTCTTGTTCTTTTTAGATTGTCTCCAGGCAACCCTATGATAAAATGACCACCAACCATTGGTATGCCTGCATCATGACAATTTTTAACAGCCTTCCTAATTATCTCTTTATTTGAACCCTTTAAAATATTTTTTAATACCTGGTCATTGCCAGATTCAACTCCAAAGAAAATAAGATCACAATTAGCAGCTCTTAATTTTCTAAGAA
>CAZCNK010000022.1:0-12141 GCA_964500345.1 Candidatus Woesearchaeota archaeon
ACTTAGAGAAGAGGAAGGTTTGTTGTACCTACAAACTTTATTTAATACAAATGATGAGGCTGAGGAAATTACAGATACTCTTAAAAATTTAAGTAAAAAAGGAAGAGAAGATATTAGAATTTGGACTCCAGATCAAGATTATAGAAGAATTTGGACAGAGGGGGCGGCCGGCTTCAACTCGGATAGTGGAGTTTTCCATGTTGATGGCTACTTCCTAGTTGGCGACGTTGGGCGCTCTCGTGAGTGCCGAAAAAAATTTACAGAGGAAGTGAAGGTAGAAGATAAATAAAAAATGACAGAACTTTATATTTGTGATGACGGAACTGAAACTTTTGATCTTGTAGAAATGCAAGAAAGAAACTGTTCATTGGAAAGAAGAGATATGTGATTATAGCTTTAGTGGGAAGATGTTTAAAATAGTTGATGTTCAGTAATTTACTCATTTATTTAGACTAATAATATTGTCAAGTATATTAACAATCTGTTGAAATTTTTCTTTATTTATTCTACCTATTTTTTTAATAAGCAATCTTTTATCAATTTTTAATATATTTTCTACCTTAGCGCAACAATTTTCGAAAAATCTCCCTTCTTCCAAATCTTTGTTTTCTAATATGGCAGTATAATTATCTTTTGATATGTTTGATGTAACTCCTACAACTATAACATCATCTGAATACGCATTAAATTCGTTATTGCTTATGACTATTACAGGCCTAACTTTTTTTCCTGATTGGTCTGAAAATGGAAAAGGAACTAATAACAAATCCCTTTGCTCTATCATACATATTTGCTCCAAACTTCATCATCTTTCTTATTCTTCCATAGCTTTTCTAGTGATTTTTCAGCTAGAGCTAGCAATCCTAACTTTTCTTGAATATCATTTGATACCTTTTCCATGATAATATTTCTAATAAACTCAGATTTTGTAATATAGCTTTTCCTTTTAACAAAAAGGTCAAGTTCTTCAGCTACCTGATCTGGTAATTTAATTGTTATTGTTTTCATTGTAATACTATAGTATTACTAATATAAAAATTTTATCATATTTTATGTAATTATTTAGTAGTAATAAATAGAAAGATTTATATACTAGTTTATGTACTACACTTGTATCATAATTAAGAAAAAATAGGGTGCAAAAAACGAAGCTCACTAGTAAGATAAGAAATACAAATCAATGAAAACTGAAACAAGAGCCTTATATTTGTGATGATGGAACAAGGACTTTTGATCCAGAAGAGATGCATGAAAGGAATAAATGGTTTGCTTTAATAGATGGAGCTGATGTTCCTGGCAGTTTAGATGAGATGTTAGATAGGGTTGATGTAGGAAGTTTGAGAGGTGTAAGAACTGTCTGTTCTGATGAGAATTTCTTAGAATATTTAAGAAGAGCTGCTCAATATGCTACTGTATTTGCTGAAAGCAAGAGGGGCTTTGTTGCTGGTAGAACTTTGAGTGGCAAGGTTGGGGTTGCTGGCTTGGATATGAATAGAAACTTATTAAGTGATGAATGCACAATAACATTTAGTGTTGATGGACTAGAAGATCAAGTTAGAGGAAATGAATCTTTACATCCTAAAGTTAGAAGGCAAGTACTTGCATTAGCTGCTGCATCTAAGGTTGTAGGAGATATTGGAAGACCTTATACTAGATATATAAATTATGAAGGTGAAGGATCATGGGATTTAAATACAATGAGCCCTGCTAGAGTAATTGATTTTTCTAGAACAGATCTGGAGGTAATAGCTCAAATTAAAGAAGCTTTGTATGTAACTAGAAATATTTGATTCTTAAATTAAGAACGACTAAAAAAGGTTCTTCTTATTAACAACCTTCTATAGCTGGAACGGGCTTGTTTAAATAATTGCGTAATTGGATGGTTCTCTTCATCACTTGCAAATCTTCTTATTACATTATAACTTTGATATGAATAATCATATTCACTAATAGATACTTCATATGCTGGCGGGCTAATCCAAGGCTCAATATGTAGTAGGTTTAGTGATAGAGGATACGAGAACTTAGAAACTTCAAGGAGAAAATTTCCCAATTTTCCGCCTAACTTAGCATATGTCTCTTTACGTAAATTAGGAAATAAACCTCTCTTTACTTTCTTGATTAACCAAGACTTATTATCTGAGGCTATTGCTAAAATTTCTTCCAACGTCAAATTTCTTATCTCATCTGTAGTTAAATGCCTTTTCTCTTCTAAAATTGAGTTTGTCATTTTCTTAAGATCTTACAATATCTTCTAATTTAAATTCACGAACTTTATCAGAGTCATCCCTGAAGCATTGATCAATTAGAAAATCTATTGGGGGTAATTGCTCTTCATTGACAAATTCTAGCACTCTATAACCCCTTTTTCTAAGAACTTCATCAAAACATTCCAAAAATGATCTTTGGTGGGAAATAGCAATATGCTCAAATGGAAAAATATATCCAATTGGTAGAGATTTGGCATCAAGAGAAGAGGTAAAATGAAGTCTGAAGAAATATCTCTCTTGACGTAAGAAATATGCTACTGATAATGGTTGAATGAAAAGAAAATCAGGAACAAATTGTCTTCTAGATAAAGCTTCCTTCATCTCCTTTTCTATCTCATCTTTATATAATTTTGCTAATTTTTCTAATGCTCCAATGTCTCTAGACAAAAAATAACCAACTAATTTTTCCATTTTAAACAGCCCTCGCAACATCATATAATGCCCTTAAGGAAACAACTGCTGCTCCTGGTGCAACAAATACAACTATAGTTTGCATGATGGTTTGGAAATAGCTACCTCCGGGAAAAACACTAAGAATAGTTGCTAAACTAGATGCGCTAATCATAAAAGTAATGGATGCTAAGAGAAATAGTCTTACTTCTTTGTCTGCAATATTTATCAGACCAACAATTACTCCTAATAAGCCTAGAATAACAATTGTCCAGATTCCAAGTCCTGCTGTAGAAATAAATCCAGCAATTAATGATATTATTAGTCCAATAATAAATGCCATTACCCCAACTTTTTGAAGCATGTCGTTCATATTCATGTGCAAGATAAACTCATATTTAAGGTTATGTTACTACCAAATTATAACTTCTTCTTTGTACTTTAAGAATAATTTATCGGCATTTATAGATAAGTATATAAATATTAGACTATATTATTTTGTAATATGGAAAGAATAATTGTTGATCCGAAAGTCATGCACGGAAAACCAGTAATTAAAGGCACCAGGGTGCCGGTAGATGTGATATTGGGGGGATTAGTTGCTGGTATGGAATATGAAGAAATTGAGAGAGAATATGGTGTTACAAAACAAGATATTATCGCCACAATAGAATATGCTGCTAAATTTGTAATTGGGGAAGAGATAAAACCTTTGAAGATTAAAATATGAAATTCTTGATAGATGCAGATACGCCTCGTTCTTTAGTAGAGATTTTTAAAAGTAAGGGGTATTATGCTACTCATGTAAGAGATGTATTTGGTTCAGCTTCAGATTCTGAGATATTTAATTACGCTAAGAATAATAATCTTATTATTGTTACAAAGGACTTAGGTTTTGCATTAATGTTTGCCGAAAATAAAGGTTATGGACTAATTCTTAATAGGCTTCCTTATACTTTTACCGTTGATAAAATAAATAAAATTTTTAAAGAATTTTTAGAAAAGAGTAATGTTGGTTCTTTAGTTAACTCAATTACGGTAATTGAATTAGGTAGGATAAGAACTAGAAAACTTTAGAAATTATTTATTTAACCATTCTTGAATATACGAGAATAAGTTATCTTTAAATAGCATATTTGTTCCATGACCAGCATTCTTTAAGATTTTGATTTCCTTATCTGCTGATGATGAAGCCAAGTCATATAATTTTTTACTAGAGTCAAAGGAATAATTATCTTCTTCACTTGCAACGATTAAAATTTTGCTTTTAACATTTTTTATTGATTCTTCTGTTTTTATTCCTCTATAATCTAAACCCGGAGAGAGTAAGACAATTTGATTTATTGAGTTGTCTTTTTCTCCTAATTTAACAGCAATATTAGCGCCTATTGAAGCTCCAATAACTGCAAGGTTGTATATGCCTTGATCATTTAAGAATTTTTTAGCAGCTTCTGCATCATAAATCATGCCATTAAAGTCTTGCTCTAAAAATTCTCGATAATTGAGGTCACTTTCTCCATGACCCCTAAAATCAATTGCAAAAACATTAAAATCTTTCTGCAAAATTTTTGCAAAATCTTGGTAGTCATTTCTATTTCTATCAAGCATATGCAATAAAATAACTCCTTTATCAGAACTTGATTTATAAAAAGTTCCATGAATTTTAATCTTATCATCTGTAACTAAAGTTATGCTGATTATTTCATCAGCAGTTTGACTTGATTTTTCAGCCTTGCAACTAGCTAAAATTACTATGTTTAGCAGAATAATTAGGAAATTTATTTTAATTAGGTCAGTTCTTTTCAATCGTACTTTCTTTAGTAGCATCTTTATCACCAAAATTATTACTAAAAGTGTTTATTTTATTTTCAATTTCCTTGACAAATTTAAGGTCATTAGCTTTTTCAGCAATTTTCTCAGATTCAATTGCCAGATCTCTCGCGTATTTAAATCTCTCTTCTGCAAAATGCTCCTTAGCTTTGTTTAATTTTGAAATTGCCTCTTCAACAATTGCTTTTTGTGCTAAAACATCTTTTCCAAGCCTTGCCCTCTTTTTTGCCTTATAATTTGCTTCGTTGATTTCACCAGACGCCTTTATTATTATTTTCTCAGCCTCTTTTCTTACTTCATTAATGTCATTAAAATCTATTTCCATGTGCTTAGAAATGTCTTCCTCTTTCAAATTAACCTTCTTGGAGATTTCATTTATTATAGATTCAATGTCAATTTTGCTTAATCTAAATTCAATTTTCTCTCCATTAGCTTCAATTTCTACATCAGCAATCCTTTCTCTTTCATAGACCTCAACCTCAATTTTAAGATTTGATTTTATATCTGCTAAAAAAATCTCTTTCAGATCGTTTTCGAGTTTTTCAATGGAATCCAAGCCAAATTTTTCATAAGTAATCTCATCATCTTTAACTTCTGCTTTAAAATCAAGAAGGTTTCTATAGTACTCTCTTAACAGTTTTTCAATTTCTTCTTTTTCTTCATCATTGAATTTTTTTTCTTTTAAAAAAGATTTTATTTCATTAAAAGTTTTTTGACTTAATTCAAGCGCATTCAACGATTCAAATAGCTTGTTTGATTTTATCATCTCTGTAGCTTCTTGAAGTCTTTCAATAGCTATGGCTAAACTTTTCTGGGTTTTGCTGAAAGAACTTAATGAAAGAACAATTTCAAATTGGTCTAGTGCATTATCAAAACCATACAATAAATTATCTGGCATGATGTTAATGGCGTTTACATTGATTGAAAGTACAATTGCTAATAAAGATAGCACAGAGATTTTTTTCATATTGCCCCCATATAAAAACTCCCTATCAAATTTATAAATTTTTATATACTAAATCAAATATATTCTTTAATAAGATATACCCCTTAATCAAATATATTCCCTAATGAAATCCAATTTTTTGAACTTTATATTGAATATTTTTAAATAATTTAAATTTCTGCAAGTAATATCATGATTTAGCATTTTTAATTGATCTCTTGTGATAGGAAAATTTTGAAAAAATGGTTCAAATATTGAAACAAAGGATAAGATCATTTGGTAAGGAATTTTAATAAATATCCTTTTTAGTTTTAGATTATTTGCAATTTTTTTAAAAATCTCTTCTAGTTTTAAATTTTCAGGGCCGCCTATTTCAAATATCTTGTTATTTGTTTTTTTATTGTTTAGGCTTTTAATAACACATTTGACTATATCTTCTACATAAATTGGTTGAAATTTTCCCTTCACTTTTGGAATTAACACAACAGGAAATCTTTTGGTAATATTTGCAAACATGTTAATGCTTTTATCTTCTTTTCCAAAAATAATTGACGGTCTGAAAATTGTATAAGTGATTCTGCTTTTCTTAATTTCTTGCTCTGCCATAAATTTAGTTTTGAAGTAATCTGTATCTTGATAATGGGAGCCTAGAGCTGAGAAAAAAATGAATTTTTTTACTTTGTTCTTCTTGCATGCCTCAATTAAATTTTTAGTACCCAAGTAATGAATGTCATAAAACTTAGAATTTTTTGTTTCCCTTATTATTCCAACTAAGTGAATTACAATATCAATATTTTTTGTTGCTTTAATTAAAGAATCCCTATCTAAAATGTCCCCTTTAAAAAATTCAATGTCATTTGAATTTCTAGCTGCATCTCTGACTAGACATCTAATTTTATAGTTTTTATTTTTCAAAAGTCTTTTTACGAGGTGAGATCCAACAAATCCTGTTCCTCCCATCACAAGAATTTTCATAAGCCTAAAAACTTTGTATGTATTTATTAATTCTTCTTAGATAATATTTAACTCTTTTTCTAGCCTCGGCCTTTCTTTTCAAAGAAAGCAGTAATTGATGTTTCTCTGTCTTTTGTGTCGAATGCTTTTTTTAAGGCATGCGTTTCCATCTTGAAAAAATTATAAAGATTTTTCTTATCAGCCATATTAATCAATCCTTTGATTAAGCTTAAAGCAAGCGAACTTTTTTCAGCAAGCAAATTCGCTAAATGAAAACTTTCACTCAAGATCTTGTTATCATCAACAACCTTATTTAATATTCCAAAGCTCAAGGCTTCTTGAGAGTTTACAATTTTTCCTGTCATTAAAAGCTCTTTTGATCTTGATGAGCCAATTAATCTGGGCAAAATCTGAGTTCCGCCAAAATGTGGGATTATTGCTCTATTAATTTCTGGTATTCCAAATTTAGAATTTTTTCCAGCTATCCTAAAGTCACAGCCTAGAGTAATTTCCAAACCAGAGCCAAGGCAATATCCCTCAATTGCAGCAATTATTGGCTTATTCAACCTAATTATTCTATAAACAACTCTTTGGCCTAGATGGGAAAATTCTTCAATGTCTCTTAATGTAAAATTCTTTAATCTTTTTAAATCAGCCCCAGCAGAAAAATTCTTTGGTCCTGTCAAGACTATTGATCTTAAATCATCATCTTTCTTTGCTATTGCTAATGCCCTATATAACTCATTTAGCAAATCAAAAGTGATTAAGTTTAGAGGTTCAGGTTTATGCAAAGATATTATAGCAATTTTCCCTCTTTTTTCTAGTTTGATGCTTTTCATTGGAACCCTTATTTTTTCTTTATTTTAAAGACATCAATTTGAGCTTTTTGTAATTTTCCTGAATAGTCAATGTAAACAGTTTTAATTTCTGAGAATTCATCTACTCCAAGTATACCAGCTTCTCTTGTCCCATTGCCAGTGCCTTTTACCCCGCCAAACGGCAAATGAACTTCTGCCCCAATAGTTGAAGAGTTGATATAAGTAATTCCAGCTTCAATTTTTTCAATAGACTTGAATGCATTCTTAATATTGTTTGTATAGATAGATGAGCTAAGGCCATATTCTATATTATTACAGATTTTTATAGCCTCATTAATATCTTTAAATTTTAGCAGAGAAACACTAGGCCCAAATATCTCTTCCTTTGCAATTCTCATATTTGGCTTGACATTTGTAAATATAGTTGGCTTGTAAAAGAAACCTTTCATATTTGCTCTTTCTCCACCAGTCAAGAGCTTTGCTTTTTCTCTCTTGCCAATCTCTGTGTACATTTGAGTTTTTTCAACGGCCCTCATAGCTATTAAAGGACCTATGTCTGTGGATTCTTTTAAACCAGGACCGAGTTTTAATCTCTCAGTTCTCTTTAGTAATTTATCCTCAAACCCACTTTTAATTTCTTTATTAATAATAACTCTTGATGCTGCTGTGCACCTTTGGCCAGTTGTTCCAAAAGCCCCCCAAATAACTCCCTCTAATGCCAAATCAATATCAGCATCATCCATGATTATAATTGCATTTTTACCACCAAGCTCAAGACCAACTTTTTTAATGCCAGCATTTGCTAAAATAAATTCTCCTGTTGATTTTGATCCAGTAAATGAAACTCCTCTAATTTTCTTGTGCTTAACTATTGAAGAACCAACTTCTTCTCCTGTTCCTGTTATTATATTAATAACTCCTTTTGGGATTCCTGCTTCTTGCAGAATTTTAATTAGTTCAATTGCACAAAGTGGTGTATCTGAACTGGGCTTAAAGACTATTGTGTTACCGCAGATTAAAGCTGGAGCTATTTTCCATGCTGGAATTGCAACTGGAAAATTCCATGGTGTTATTAAACCTACAACTCCAACTGGCCTTCTTATTGTACAACAAAATTTCTCTTTAAGCTCAGATGGGGTTGTATTACCATATAATCTTCTTCCCTCTGCAGCCATATACTCAAAAACATCTATAGCTTCTTGAATGTCTCCTCTAGCCTCTTTTAGAACTTTACCCATTTCTGTTGTAACTAGCTTAGCAAGTCTTTCTTTATTTTTCTTTAAGATTTTTGCAACTTCTAAAAGGAGTTCTCCTCTATGCGGGGCTGGGATATCTGACCATTTTGGAAATGCCTTTTCAGCTGCCTTAACAGCTAATTCAACATCTTTTAAAGTGCTTTGCTGAAAATAAGCAATTGGTTGTTCTGTTGCTGGATTTAAACTTGGAAATGTTTTTCTTGAGCCAGAATTAATAAAATCACCATTGATAAAGTTGCCATAAACTTTCATTTAGTCACCTCTTTAATTTATTAATTTATTTCAAGATAGTCATCCTTTTAAATTTTGCGTTGCTTTATTTTAGATTTTGGTGTATAGGCCAGAATTTTGACTAATATTTAGTATGATCTATAAAGGAGTATACTCTATTATCTGTTTAAGAAAACCTGAGAGATCTACGCCTCCGAAGCAATATATCTTGTTACTTAAAGAATTTTCACTACAGGAATGGCTATATCTAGATGTTGGCAGAGTTACCGATTTTATCGTTAAAGTACCTGATGCTGAATCAAATTCTAGGATTTGGTTAAGTGGTCCAGAATCACGCCCACCCGTGCAATAAATCTTATGAGTAGCTGAATTTTCTGCACAAGAATGATATAACCTTCCAGTTGGAAGTGTTGCATTTGCAATAGTTGTTAATGTGTCTGTACTAGGATTATATTCTAGGATATAATTAAAAATAGAAGACGGATTCCACCCACCAAAACAATAAATCTTATGAGTAGCTGAATTTTCTGCACAAGAATGTCGGTAACTTGGAGCAGGTAGTGTTGCTGTTTTTACGTTAACAGTATCAGTTGAAGGATCATATTCAAATATTTGATTATAATAATTAAAGTCATCTAAACCCCCAAAACAATAAATCTTATGAGTAGCTGAATTTTCTGCACAAGATAAACCACGCCTTGCGCTTGGCAAAGAAACACTTTTATTAATCATTGTATCTGTACTCGGATTATACTCTGCTATTCTATTCAAAGATCCAAAATACCACCCACCAAAACAATAAATCTTATGAGTAGCTGAGTTCTCGGCACAGGAGAAATCAAAAGCTGGTGTTGGGAGTGCTGCATTTTTAATTACAGCTGTGTCTATGGCTGGATTATACTCAACAGTTTGGTTTAAATAAGGACCAAAGCCTGTTTCAGCACCACCAAAACAATAAATTTTATGATTTAATGAATCTTCTTCGCAAGATAGATAATACCTTCCTGTTGGCAATGTTCCATTCATTATCTTAACATTGCTTCCAGGAGGGACAAGTGGAAGAAAATCACCGCCTAAAGAAATTTGGCTATTAGAATTATATGGCAACATGGTATCTCCTATTCCATCTCCATTTGTATCACTTCCATTGTAGTCGCTCCAGAAATTTCCTCCTAGATAAGGCCCCAAAATAATGTTTATTCCGATTGTTCTAGATGTGTTCCAGAAATTAAAAATAGATGAAACAGCATTTATTGAATTGTTAAACATATTATTATAAATAGAATTATTTCCGCCAAAGCTTACTGAGGCTGAGATTCCTATTGGATTTTCTTTAATGAAGTTGCCTGTTAAGAGATTATTGGTAGCAAAGTCGCCTATAATGAAACCTGCTCTTTTATTTTTTGTAACATTATTATTAAAAAACTTGCTGAAAGACCCATATATTGCGAAACCGCCAGCACTGTTGTTAATAGCTGTGTTTTGCATAAAAGTATTATTAGCTGAAATGCCCGCTTGCCCATTAGATACTGTAAAGCCTGCAGCAGCATTAGGACCTGCAGAAGTGTTTGAGTTAGAGATTGCAGTATTGTTCGTAAAAATAGATCCTGGTGCGCCTGAATCAAATCCACCAAAATCATTTAAAGTTGCGAGATTATTTATGACTAAATTGTTCCCAACAACTTCTGGCCATAATTGGATTCCAACGGCATTATTTATTAGGCGATTATTAATAAATTTATTATAATTTCCACTAAAGAGAATAATCCCGCGTCCATTATTTGGATGGAAGTTCATAATATTACAATTCTTTATAGTTGAATTTGATGTGCGAGCTTCTATGCCATGGGCAACTTGTTGACTGGCATTCCCCAATATCCAAAAATTTCTGCAGTCTATTGTCACATTATTTGCATTTATAATCAAGCAACTTGTAGTTGATGCTGAGATGTTATTTATTAACCAATAAACTCCTGGAGAAGTGATAGTTTGGCATGAGGAAATGGTGCTAACACAATCAAGATCAGATGCGCATGCATTTGGGCCAATTTCTGGAATTCTTTGACATGCAAAATTTATGCAAACAAGCCTTGTGCAATCTGTATCTGTCGAGCATTCATCAGTTCCAGGGCCCCCCACTGTTACACAAGATCCGGGAAGACATGCTTTATGAAATTGCGGTGGCGGGGGAATTGTTGATGGAGGAATACCTCCAAATCTTGTAGTTGTGAATCCTTGCTTTCCTGTTTGTCCTGATACAAAATCGACTTCTAAAATAGTAAAAAGGAGCATACTGATTATGGTTATAAAAATCAAAACATCTTTATTCTTCAAATTTTAAACCCCCATTTGATACTTATAAATCTGATTAGCTCATATAAATACCTTTCTACTAAATTTTGTTGCTTGATCGTAGTTGCCGTCCTATCTAATTTTTTAATGTTCAAAATTTTTATCATTTTTCTGATTTAATAAAAAATAAAAAATTCTACTTTAAATAAAACCTTAATTTCATAGAATCCTAAATTTCTTCAAAGGTAAGCTTTTTAAATAGATTTAGATAGATAACATATATGGTATATACAAATTTATTAAGCAGGATAAGAGAAATTGAATTAGGAAGGATCATTGGAGGGAGTAATGGCAATGATGTTAATAATGCTGATAATAGCGCAAATAAAAGAAGGGATGCTTTAAACGAATTAATTGAAGCACATATTCCATTATTAGTGATGGTCATGAACAGGTATTGCAGTTATGCAAAACGCGGTTCTGTGCTTTATGATAGGATTTTTAGCTTTGGTTTGGATATTTTATTTGAGGCTGCTTCGAGGTATGATTATAAAACAGGCAATAGGTTTTCAACATATGCTGGAAATTTGCTTATTCCAAGACTAAGGGGTTTTGAAAATAGAGATACTGAATCTATTCGTGGATTTAATCTTGGAGAGGGAACTTTAAAGAGATATCATAGACTTACAAGAAATCTTAGGAATGAGGATTTGGGGCAAAGAAAAGTTTCAGAGAGTGATAGAAAAGATATTGAATTTATTGGCAGAGTTAAAAGAACAAGATCATTGAGTTCTTATTTTGAATTTGGAGATAGCGGTGATAGAAGAGAGTTAGAGGATTCAATTGCTAGAACAAATGGGGTTGATGAATATATTGAAAGAGAAGAAAAAGAGTTTTTAGCTAATTGGACTAAAGAAAATCTGGGGTTATTGTCTCCTATAGAAAGAGAGGTAGTAAAACTAGTTTGTGTTGAAGGAGTTTCAATGGCTAAGGCTAGCAGAGTAATTGGGGTTTTTGAAGGGGGATCTTCTCTTCCAATTTTAGGATCGTTAGATAGAGTTGTAAGGAATTTTACAGATAAAACAATTGCACGTATAAGAGATGCTGCATTAAAAAAATTAAGAATTGAGTATTTAAGGCAACACCATACTAAA
>CAZCNK010000022.1:12151-14335 GCA_964500345.1 Candidatus Woesearchaeota archaeon
AATTATTGCTTTTTGAATATGCAATCTATTTTCAGCTTGATCCAAAACAATACTCCTAGGACCATCAATTACTTCTGTTGTGACTTCTTGTCCTCGTATTGCAGGCAAGCAGTGCATGAATACAGCATCTTTTTTTGCATGGGAAAATAAAAGTTCATTAACTTGATATGGCTTTAGAATTTTAGATCTTTTTGGTAATTCTGATTTATCAATTCTATAACTCATCCAAGAATCTGTGTAAACAATATCAGAATTTTTAATAGCCTTAAAAGGATCACTTGTTATCTCAATTTTAGCTTTTAATTTCTTTGCAAATTTTTTAGCTTCTCTCAAAACATCTTCATCAGGCATAAACTCTTTATTATTTGGGCATGCTATTGAAATATCTATTCCAAGCATTGAAGTGGCATATAGTAAAGAGTGGGTTACATTATTAAAAGAGTCTCCGAAATAAGATAACTTCAAATTTGTTAATCTTTTTTTATTCTCTAATATTGTTAGCAAATCTCCTAGTATTTGGCAGGGATGTTCAAAATTTGTCATTCCATTAATCACAGGAATTTTGGAAGAATAAGCTAGTCTTTTTAATTCATTATGATCATAAATTCTTGCCATAACAATATCACAATACCTTGAAATAACTCTCCCAACGTCTTCAATGGTTTCTTTGCCTTTTTTCCAGGGAGAAGTTTCTGCATGATAATCAATTACCTCGCCGCCCATTTGAAACATTGCAGTATCAAAACTTAATTCTGTCCTAAGAGAAGGAGCTTCAAAGAATGTAAATAGAACTTTTTCATAGACTGATTTGTGATACTTTTTCGGATTATTTTTTATCTTTTTAGCGAATTTTATTAATTCAAGAATTTCTTTTTTTGACAAATCTTTAATGCTTAGGAGATGCTTTACCATTTTACTTTTTAGCTTTCTTTGGTTTAAAATATTTTGATAAAATCTTTTTTAATGTCAATCCAGTTTCTTCTAGTTCATAATTAACATTCACAATAGGCTTATTAATATTTATCAGCTTACTGAGATCAACTGGACTTGCATCTATCACAATGCCGCATTTTGCTTTGTTTATTGTTTGTTTTAATTCTTGAATTTGTTTTTTGCTATATCCCATTGCTGGAAGTTCTTTTTTTAAGTGGGGGAATTTTTTGTAGATTTCTTTAATTGAGCCCACTGCAAATTTTCTTGCATCAATAATTTTTGATTTGTATTTTTTTGCTGCAATTGAGCCAGCTCCAAAAGACATACCACCATGAGTTAAAGTGGGGCCATCTTCAATGACGAGGGCTTTTTTATTTTTTAGAAGCATTGGATTTTCAACTGTAACTTTTGATTTTGCCTTTATTATTATAGCTTTTGGATTATTTTTCTTTATCGATTGAATGAGTGCTTTTATATTTTTTCTTGATGCAGAATCAATTTTATTTATTACAACAACATCAGCAGTTAAGAAATTAACAGTTCCAGGATAATAAGTTGTTTCATGACCTTGTCTATGAGGATCAACAACAACAAAACTTAATGATGGTTTAAAAAAAGAAAAATCATTATTGCCGCCGTCCCATATAATAATATCTGCTTTTTTCTCAGCTTCAAGAAGGATTTTTTTATAATCAACACCTGCATAAACTGGTATTTTTAATTTAATCCATGGTTCATACTCTTCTCTTTCTTCTATCGTCGCTTCATATTTTTTTAAATCTCTAAAAGAAATGAATTTCTGGCAGATTTGTTTTTTCAAATTTCCGTATGGCATTGGGTGTCTAATTGCAACAATTCTATAACCTATTTCTTTCAAAATTTTTCCAATCTTTCTTGATGTCTGGGATTTTCCTGCCCCTGTTCTAACTGCAGTTACAGAAATTACTTGTTTTTTAGATTTTAACATCGTTGAATTTGGGCTTAGTAAAGAGAAATTTGCGCCAGCAGCTAAGACTCTAGAGGCTTTTTCCATTACCTCATTGTATGATAAATCAGAGTAGCATAAAAATACATCATCAATTCTAAATTTTTTAATTAACTGGGTTAATTTTTCTTCAGGATAAATTAGGATATCTTTTTTATAGAATTTTCCAGCTAGAGATTTTGGAAATTTCCTTTTTTCAATTCCAGGAATTTGAGCTGCAGTAAAACAAACAACTTCATATGATGGATTATCTTTAAAATAAACAA
>CAZCNK010000023.1:0-14260 GCA_964500345.1 Candidatus Woesearchaeota archaeon
AGAAAAAAGAATAGATGCGCAATATTATATAAAGATTGAAAAAGAAAAAGAAGTAGAAACAATGTTGCAAGATGCCAAAGAATTCATATCAATGTTTGATAACCTTACTTCTAATTTAATCGAAAAGGATGTAATACACTATAGAGATAAGATTATGCAATTATTTAATAATCTCAATAAAAAGAAATAATGCTAGATCAAGAAAACTTTATATATTAATACATGGATTGTTTACATATGAAAGGCCACGCAAATCTTATCTGTAAAATCTGCAACACTGACATTGAAGTTCCAATGTGTTGTGAGAGAGAAATGGAGTTTAAACAAGGAAAATTAATTTGCAAATTATGTGGCTCAGAGCAAGGAATGCCGATTTGTTGCGGGGAAAAGATGAAAATTGTCATAAGCTAAATCAAAATTGAATTAAAATCAAAATTAAACTTAATTAAAATACCAGCAATTGCAAAATAATAATCATAAAAACCATTATCATTTTTGTTTAAAAAGGTATATTTTGTTAAAATGACAGTAGATAGTGCAACTTTAGAATCTTTTAGAAAAGGAGAAGCTTTAGATTCAGTGAGTGTATTACCTTATGAGTCACTTGAACAAGTAATTAGAAAAACAATTCTAGAGGATCAAAATGTTAGATTTATTTTTGATTCGAATTTTTTATCCCCATGTTCAATGCTCTTTCAGAATGAGTTAAAAAGAAGGTTCTTCAATTTTGGTGGTGTAACTGACTTATTAGGCCAGCTTGCTGATATTGAAGACTACAATTCACTTTGGGATAAGATAATAAATTTTGAAGAGAGATGGCAAAGATTTTTAGCTGAAATTTTAAAATCCCCGAATGTATATACCACAAGAAAAATAATTGAAGAGCAGACACACTATGAGAAGGTTGGGGGTATGAGCAATTATTCCCGTTTAATAACAAAAGAACAAATAAAACAGGCTCAAAGACTGAAGCAAAGGAGAATTTATCTTGATAGACGCATAGGGTTGATAAGAGATTTTGATAAAAATAGGATACTAGAAAGGCCAAAAAGTGAATTCTATAATTTAATTGAAAGAACTGTTAAAGATGTTGCTGCTAAAGAAAGGATTTTGTTAAACGAACCAGATATAGAACTTTTGTCTATAGCAATTTTTTATGGATTTATGCAACCAACCACTTTATTGTCTACAGATAAAGGAATAGGTATGTTATTAAATAACTTAAAAAGTTCTGGAAGATTGCCTCAGCCTGAATTAAGCGAAGAGTCTTCTATTAGAAATTTAGATCTCCAAATGACTGGATTTGACTACTGTATCAATACACTAACTTTTTATAAAAAGATTTATATTAGATAAAAAATTAGAATTTTATCAAGGTAAGCTTTAAAAATAACAAAAATACAATTAAAATAAATAATCATAACTAAAAACAATCATTTTAATTAAAAAATAACCGGCAAAAATAGATTTTAAAATTGGAAAGAGAGGTGAAAGATGGATTTACTAAGAAAGTTAATTGAAATTCCCGGTCCCAGCGGGGGAGAGCAAGATGTAAGGTCTTTTATCAAAAATAAAATAAAAGATTACGTTGATGTTTCTTATGTTGACAAATTTGGAAATTTGATTTGCAGAAAAAGAGGCACTTCTAAAAAATTAGAAAATTCTGCAATGTTGGTTGCTCATATGGATGAGATAGGCTTGATGATAAAAAGCATTGATGAAAATGGCTTAATTTACTGCTCTGCAATTGGTGGTTTAGAACCAATAACTTTGCTAGGTGAAAGAGTTTTAATAGAATCTAAATCAAAAAGAAAAATCCATGGTATAATAACAACAAAAGAGATATCTTGTGATGAACCTATAAAAAAGGCTCCTAAGATTGAAGATATTTTTATAGATGCAGGTTTAACAAAAAAGGAGCTGACAGAAGCAGGCGTTGAAATTGGATCATATTTGCATTTAGTTACCCAGCAAAGCAATCTAGGTTCAGATGATGTTATCTCTGGAAAAGCATTTGATGATAGAATTGGTTGTTATATTCTAATTGAGGCTGCTAAAAGAATTAAAAAACCTTTGAATGATATTTACTATGTTTTCACAGTTCAAGAAGAAATTGGCCTGTACGGAGCCAAGACTTCTGTCTACGGGCTAGAGCCAAGTTATGCAATTATAGTTGATGTAACAGAAGCTGATGATATTAATAGTAAATCTACCAGGTGCATAGGAAAAGGACCTTGTATTACAATTAAAGACGCAGATATGATTTCAAACAGGTGCTTAAATGACTGGATTAAAAAGGTCGCTAAAAAAATAAGAATTACATTGCAGTATGATGTTAGTGATGTTGGAACAACAGACGCTTTAAACATTTCAATTTCAAAAGGTGGAGTTCCATCTACAGTTTTAAGCGTTGCTGTTAGAAATATGCATACAGCCTCAGGCATCGCAAGCATTAAAGACATAAACAATGCCATAAGGATCTTAGAATCTCTGTTAAAAGAAAAACATAATGTCTGTATTACTTAAAAATTAAAAAACCTAATAAAATCCTTAAATAATTAAAAATCAAATTTAAATTTCAAGGTTTAAAATATAAACAGCCTATCCAAATATTACTGATTAAAATTTAAAAATTCAAACAACTTTGGGGGTGATTATATTGACTAAGATGAATTTAAATAAAATAAACCTAAATAAAATAAACCTATTAATCTTCGGGATTTTGATATTATTTTTGGCAGCTTGCACACAGCAACAACCTCAACAAAATATTCAACAGCAAACTCAAGAATCACAAAAAACTGATTCAAGTTTAGTCTCTGCTATTAAAGTGGCTTTTAATCAACAACCATATAACCCTCCTTTGCCAGATCATCTCTGGGCAGAATTAGGAGACGGCAGTTATATGTTTCTACATTTTGACAAGCCAGTTCCAGAGGCTACAAAAGTTCTATGGGTTGGTATTGCAATACCTGGAAGATTTTGTTCAGAAGAGCAGTCAAAATTACCTTACGGATTTACGCATTTCCATAGAGAAACATGCTCAGAAGAGAATGCAGATCTTTGCCATGGTGGAAAAGCAAATGATAAAGGTCACTGGTTAAAACATGTTGCAGTAAGATCATTTGATGCGCCTTGGGGCAGGGTTAACCCAGGCATTGACATTAATTTCATGCCAACAAAAGCACCAAGCTGTGTTTAATTTTTTAAATTTTAAAATCAAAAAGTTTTTAAATAAATATTTTCTTTTTTTAACTGAGAAAAATGAAATCATTTAAACTTTTATTAATCGCAATAGCCTTATTTCTAATATCTTGTTCTCAGCAGCAAACACAAAATGCTATGCATGAAGATTCTATGATGGATCATGAAAAAATGATGCATCCTGTTAAGGAATTTGATGTTATTGCCAAACAATTTGAATTTGTTCCAGGCGTTATAACTGTTAATCAAGGAGATCTTGTCAGGTTAAAAGTTAAGAGCATTGATGTTCCTCATGGTATTGGAATTACAGAATTTGGAGTTAACGAGGGATTGCCTACTAATGTAGAAAGAGTAGTTGAGTTTATAGCAGATAAAAAAGGCACCTTCACAATTTTCTGCACTGTTTATTGCGGAGACGGCCATGGAGATATGAAAGGAAAGTTAATTGTTCAATAGCCTAATCACCTCTATTTTGTTTAATTGTTACTTTATATTTAACGTTAATTTAATAAATACATGCTCTTATTTAATTTAAAATGTACCTAAGAAAAATCCCCTGTTATTATCTTCCAGATTACAAAATTTATATAATTATAGCTCTAGCTATTCTTGCAGTCTACAATTCACTAATGGGCTCTGGATTAAATGCATTATATGGTGTAATATTAGCAGTTTTTATTGCTGGATTTATTGACGGCATAATAATAAAATTTAGAACAAAGCTTTGGTCTTTTCCAAGCGGAGCAATAATCTCAGCCATGATTTTAAGCTTAATCATAAATCCAGGAGATTTTAAAACAATCTCTTATGTTGTTGTAGTCTCTTTAATCTTAAAGCACCTAATAAAACCAAATTTCAGAAATATTTTTAATCCTGCTGCTTTGTCAATAGTTGTTAGTTCAATTTTTCTTCCAGTATCTTCTGTTTGGTGGGGTTCTGCTGGTTATCTAACAATAATTCTAAGCTTAATTTTAGTTTATCTAATCAAAAGAATTGATTTAGCTCTAAGTTTCTTCATTTCATACACTCTTTTGGCTATTTTTAAAAATTTTTTAACTGGATCTGAAATTTCATTTTCATTTCTTTCAGGCCCAATTGTCTTCTTTGCTTTTTTCATGGTAATTGAACCAGTTACAAGCCCCACAAAGAGAAAATCAAGAATAATTTTCGGGGCATCAACAGCAATTTTAGCATTTTTATTAAGCTTCATTAATCCCTTGTTTTATAATTCATTTTTCCTTTATCTAAGCCTGCTTTTCATGAATCTAATGAGTAGAATATTACCAAGAGATGTATTAGGATAATGTAAGATGAAAGAATATGAATTTGACATTGTAATCATTGGTTCAGGTGGAGCTGGATTAAGAGCAGCTATTGAAGCTCATGACCAAGGTGCAAAGGCCGTAATATTGAGCAAATCAATGCATAGGAAAGCTCATACAGTTATGGCAGAGGGAGGAATTTCAGCTCCTCTTGGCAATCTGGATCCTGAAGATAATTGGAAGATCTATGCTCAAGATACTTATGAAGAAGGTGTTTATATTGGAAATAAAAAGATGATTGAGATTCTAGCTAACGAAGCTGCTGACAGAGTTTTAGAATTAGATAATTGGGGTGCAATTTTTGATAGAACAGGAGATGGAAAAGTAATACAAAGGCCATTTGGAGCTCACACTTATAGAAGAGTTTGTCATGTTGGTGATAGAACTGGTTTAGAAATAATTCAAACATTAGCAGATCAATGCAGAAAAAGAAATATTCCTTATATGGAAGAGGTTGTGATGACAAATTTACTTGCTAAGAATAATTATGTTAATGGAGTTACCTGCGTAGATATGAAAACAGGAGACTTCTTTGTAATAAAAACAAAAGCAGTTATTTTGGCAACAGGTGGCTATGCTAGAATCTATAAAAGAACAACAAATCCTTGGGAATCAACAGGAGATGGATATGCAATTGCCTTTAATAATTGTGTTGAATTAATGGACATGGAGATGGTTCAATTTCACCCCACTGGGATGATTTGGCCAGAAAGTGCTGAAGGCTTATTAGTTACAGAATCTGTTAGAGGAGAAGGGGGTATTCTTGTAAATGCAAAGGGCGAGAGATTTATGCAGAAATATGATGAAAAAAGATTAGATCTTAGTGCTAGAGATATAGTTGCTAGAGCTATTTACAATGAGATAATTGATGGTAGAGGAACTGAGAGAGGTGGTGTTTATCTAGATATAACTCATAAGCCAGCTGATTATATAAAATTTAAATTGCCAAAAATGGTTCAGCAATTTAAAGACTTTGCAAATCTAGACATAACAAAAGAGAAAATGGAAGTTGCACCGACCGGCCATTATACCATGGGCGGCATTAAAGTAAATCCTGAAACTTGCATGACTTCATTAAGAGGCTTATTTGCTTCTGGTGAAGTTGCTGTTGGAGTTCACGGAGCAAATAGGCTTGGAGGAAATTCTTTAACAGATATTTTAGTTTTTGGGAGAAGATCAGGATTTTATGCTGCTCAATATACCAAAACCGCGCCAGAGTTAAAAATATCTCAAGATGATATAGATAAGGAATATGAGAGAATAAAAAAACCATTTTCAGTAGATAAACTGGATGGAATTAAACCTCAAAAATTAAAGCAAGAGATTAGAGAAATAATGTGGCAATACGTCGGAATCGTTAGAAAAGAAGATTCTTTGCTAGTTGCTTTAGGAGAGATTGAAAAAATAAAGAATAATTTAAAGAATATAAGCGTAGAAGGCTCATTTAAATACAATCATGAATTCAATGATTTTTTGGATTTGAATAATATGATTGTTTGCGCAGAAGCAACCATAAGAGCGGCATTAGCTAGAAAAGAATCAAGAGGGGCTCACTTCAGAAGTGATTTTCCAAATACATCACAAAATTGGTTAGGAAATTTAGCATGTAGGAATGTTAATGGGGAAATGAAACTAAAATTTTATAAAATAAAAGACGCTAAAGTATCTTGGGAATAAAAGCAACAAAAGGCAAAAAGCAAAAAAGAAAGTAAATAAATCAAAAGCAAAATGAAACTAATTAAAATTCAAGCATCAAGATTTGATCCAGAGAAAGACAAAGAGCCTCATTTTGAAACTTATGAAATTGAGTATAGAAAAGAGATGAGGATTTTAGATGCTTTGAGGTTTATCCAGCAAAATATTGATGGAACTCTAGCTTTTAGGTGGAATTGCTCTATGGGAATTTGTGGGAGCTGCGCTATGGAGGTTAATGGAGTTCCTCTCCTGACATGCAAGACAGAGCTCAAGCCAAATATCTTTTTTCCAATAAAGATCTCCCCCCTAAAGGCATTTCCAACTATTAAAGATCTAGTTCCTGACTACAGCCAAGTTTATGAAAGAGAAAAGAAATTATATCCATTTTTTGTTAACGATCAAGCAAAAGGATTTTTAACAATTAAGCCTGATGAAATTAAAGATGTTAGAAAATTTAGATCTTGCATTGAGTGTTTTATCTGCAATGATAACTGCAAGCCTTATAGGGAATCCAGAGTTAACTTCCTAGGGCCAAAATCCATTGTAAAGGCAATGGCTTATCAGCTGCATCCACAAGACAAGCTGGATAGGAAAAAACTCTTGGAAACAGAGGGCCTTTGGAATTGTGCTGTAACTAGGTGCTGTCAAAATTCTTGCCCTCAAGACATTCCAATTACAGATAAAGGTATAATTCCACCATTGGAGAAGAAAGAAAAAAAGAGACCTAATGAAAATACGATTAAAGAGCTTTAAATCTTTTAAAACGTAATAATCTAATAGTAGTAAAAACCAAAAAGATTTATATACTAGTTATATCTTCTAAAAATCTAGAAAAAGTGATAAAAATGACAACAGAAAAATTGGCAGAAGTAGAGACATTATTGGGAGAAATGCGTCCTGAAGAAGGAAGTTGTAAATTTCTATTGAGATTTAGCCCAGCTTCAGGTTTAGAAGCTACTGTAACAGGAAGTGGATTTGAAGTTAAAGGTCCTAATGCTGAATTCAAATATAAACATAGAGAAAAGAAACCAGAAGAAAGATATATAAAGAATTTTTATTTTTGGCCGTCTCCTAATTCAGACCTATTACTGCCTGGCAATCCCAAAGTTCTAATTGAAACTGATTATACCTCTGAGACAGGTAGCCCAACTACTCTTCGTGTTCTAAGAGTATTAGAAAATGGTAGAGAAGTAGCAAGAGATCTTGCATATCTTAAATTTAGTTTTATTCCAGAATGCGATATTACTAAATTATTTAAAAAACCAAGTTCTTATGAGGATAGAATATTTTTTAACCGTGAAAAAATTGATAGGGAATTACGAAATGAAGGTTTATTATCATTAGCTCAAGACGCAGTAAGAAAGGCAAGAACTGAACTAAAAGTCGATGAGGTATATCAAAGATTCTTGGCAGAAAGGGAAAAAGCTATAAAGCTCAGCAGATTACAACCTGTAGAAAGAACTTTAAGATTGTATTTGGGGAAATAAATTTTTTTCTTTAAAATTTTTATATTGAATAGAAAGGACTAGCATTTTTCATTGATATCTCTAAAAAATGTCGTCATTTTTTCTTTTTTATTACCTTTGACACTTTACCATATCTTCTCTCCTCAATTTTCTCCTTGACTATGATAAATTGGGTAATTTATAAAACTTTGCCAAACATCCAGGCACTATATAGATGACATCTACCTTATAGCCGATAAAATAAAAGAATTTATATATTTTTCTACATTCTTGATTTCATGAGCATTGAAAAGAAAAGCAGCGCTGAATGGTACAGCGTTAAGCCTAGAAATGGCAATTCCTTACTTAGCATTCATTACATGCTAGGTTTTAAGGAAGATAAGTCAATAGTAGAAACCGTTGAAATCTTTGATGCTTCTGATGGAAGATATCTTGCATTCACATCAATAGATGGAATTCCAACAAGGGAAAACGCGCAATATCGAGAGGAGCTTGGAAGATTAGAATCTAACATCATTGATGCTTTAAAAGAACTTCCTCCTCGCATAAGAAGTGTTGTTTTTACTTAATCTTTAGCATTTGCTTTGGAAAATTAATTTTAACTACACCAAAATCTTTAAATAATCTCTTCATCTTGAAAAATAAATCATGAAAAAAGCTACAATATTAAGATTGCATAAAAGAGGAAAAATAGAAATAAGCTTAAAAAGAAAAATTGATTACAAACAACAACTTTCAGTTTATTACACTCCCGGTGTTGCGCAAGTTTCTACAGAAATAAAGAATAATCCTAGAAAGATTTATGATTACACAATAAAGTCAAATTCAGTAGCTATTGTAACAGATGGCTCTCGCGTATTGGGATTAGGAAACATTGGAGCTAAAGCATCAATTCCAGTCATGGAAGGAAAGGCAATGATTTTTAAAAAATTTGGAAATGTGGATGCTTTTCCTATTTGTTTAGAAACACAAGATCAAGATAAAATTATTGATATAGTAAAAAATATTTCTCCAATTTTTGGAGCAATAAATTTGGAAGATATTGAAGCACCAAAATGTTTTTTCATTGAAGAAAAATTAAAACGAGAACTAGATATTCCGGTTTTTCATGATGATCAACACGGAACAGCAACTGCAATCCTTGCAGCTTTAATTAATGCAGCAAAATTGGCTAAGAAAAAAATTGAAGATTTGAAAATTGTGATTAATGGAGCAGGAGCTGCTGGCCTATCAGCTGCTAAATTGTTGCAATGCATTGATTTAGACAATAGAATTTGTAGAAGTGTTTCCGAGATTATTTTGTGTGATACTCATGGAGCAATTTACAGAGGAAGAAAAAATCTGAACAAATATAAAAAAGAATTATCAAGAGTAACAAATCCAAGATTGGTAAAAGGAACTCTAAAAGATGCAATTAAAGACGCTGACATTTTTATTGGCCTCTCAACTGGAAATGTTTTAAAACCATTCATGATAAAATCAATGGCAAAAAAGCCAATTATCTTTGCCCTCTCCAATCCAATTCCAGAGATTGATCCAAATTTAGCCAAAAAATCAGGTGCTTTTATCATTGCAACAGGAAGGTCAGATTTTCCAAATCAAATTAATAATGCTCTAGCATTTCCAGGCATTTTTAGAGCCACCCTGGACAGCAGAGCAAAAAAAATAACAAAAGAAATGAATTTAGCTGCAGCTTATGCAATCGCAAACACACTCAAAAATCCAACAACGAATAAAATCATCCCAGATATTTTTGATAAAAATGTTCACAAAAATGTGGCTAGAGAAGTAAAAAGATTTTCTAATCTTTGAATACCCAAACAATGCAATGTAAAGTCTAAAGGGTATATTAGAATATAACAATCTTTATAATTTTTTAATATCAAAATAAATAAGTTGCAAGATTATAGACAAGTTTAATGAGTATAAATAAATTTAATGATTATAGATATACTTAAATACAACATTAAACCCATATGTTAATAAAAAATGCCAAGAGCAAGTTTCAATAAAGAAATAAGATCTCTGGGAATAAAACATAGCTTAGTGTCATTTCGAGGATGCAATCCAAAAAAACTGTCTAGTAAAAAAACTTTAGAGGCTATTGTGAAAGCTGCAGAGTTGATGGGAGCAAAAGTTGTTGAAAGATCCTACACTAAATTTTCTGAAAATTATTTTTCTTTTGCTCTAATTTTAGCACAGTCCAATTTAATTGCTCATGCTAACAAGTTAGATAGATCTGTTGTAGTAGATATTTGCACTTGCGGTAACATGAACCAAAGAAAGTGTTATCCTTTTCTTGCAAAATATTTTGAAGCAAAAACATATAGAGTAGTAAGATTTTAAATTAACAAAACCATCACTTTAAGCCCTTTTCATTCAAAATTTCTTTAATAGACTTATTTTTTTTCAAAGCCTCTCTAACAATTTCAGCTACCTTATCATAACCCAAAACCGGATTTAATCTAGTAGCATACTCCAAGCTATTATCAAGCAATTCTCTGCATCTCTCCTTATTTGCTTTAATTCCCTTAACGCATCTCTCATTAAACATTTTAATCCCATTTGTCAAAATTTCAATGCTTTCAAGTAAATTATGAGCAATTAATGGTGTCATGACATTTAATTCTAAATTTCCAGATTTCACGCAATTTGTTGTTACAATATCATTTCCAATAACCTGATTACAAACCATTATCATAGCTTCGCAAATGCTTGGATTTACTTTTCCAGGCATAATGCTAGAGCCAGGCTCAACCTCAGGTAATATAATCTCTCTAATTCCAGCTCTGGGTCCAGAATTCATAAACATAAAGTCGTTACAGATTTTAATTATTTCCAACGATAAATTCTTTAAAGATGACGACAAAACTGAAAAATCCCCCATTGACTGAGTTAATGCGATTTTGTTTTGAGAAACATGTAAATTTAATCTTGTTGTTTTATTCAATTCTTTAACAATTAATTTACTAAACCTCTTATTTGCATTTACGCCAGTTCCAATCGCAGTCCCACCCAAATTCAATTCTCTTAATAACTCCTTAGCTTTTTGAATGCTTTTTAATTTCCTTTCTATTATAAAAGAATAAGCATCAAACTCTTTTCCCAGTGTAATCGGAAGGGCATCCATTAAATGTGTCCTTCCAACTTTCCAAACATTTTTGAATTGTTTGGATTTTCTATTCATAGATTTTACCAAATTTATTAACTCTCTCTCCAACTCTTTCAATTTCAATAAAGCTGTGATTCTAATTGCACTTGGAATAACATCATTGGAACTTTGACTCATATTAACATGGTCATTTGGATTCACAAAATAAGATCCCAATTTTTTCCCAAGAATTCTAGAACCCTTATTAGCTATTACTTCATTAACATTCATATTTAAAGGAGTTCCGGCACCAGCTTGAAATACATCAACAGGGAAATATTTTTCAAAGTTCTCATCTTTCAAAATATTATCGCAAGCCTTAACTATTGCTCTGCCAAGATTTTCATTTAATAATTTTAATCTAGAATTAACTATAGCTGCAGATCTTTTAATTAATATAATTACTTTAATAAAATCTCTGTCATTTTTATAATCAGATATTTTAAAATTCTCCATAGCCCTTGCAGTAAAACTGCCATGATAAGCATCTTTAGGAACTTTTACCCTACCTAGAAAATCTCCCTCAATTCTAAACCTCTTTTTCATGAATTTAAGATTGCATTTTTCTATTTAAAACTTTCTTTTGAAATTTGACCAGCCAAAAATCTTATAAATTACACCAATATCACATTTTTATGAATATCAGGAACATTCAAATATTTGGGATACCTAGAAAATATAAAACCCTTTTCGGGATTGCAGTAATTATTACTATAGCAGTCCTAGTTATAGCATCTCAAAGAGGTGAATTTCTTCAATTAGATTTTCTTCAGCAAAAAACAGAAATAAAAGAAGATGTTACAGAAACAACTACAGATACAACCTCCCAAAATGAAACTGCCCAAACTACTGAAGAAAGAACGTTTTCCGATTATCCTGCTGAGTGCGCTGCCAAAGTTAGGAGAGCAGAAGACAATGTAAAGGATATTAAAGAAGGCTACTTAAATCTAGCCCAAGAAGAACTCGAAAAGTTAATAAAAGAGTACGAAGAGAAAATTAAAGAAATTGAAGATAGGTATGGTGTTGATATTAAAAACCTGGAGGTAAAGGTAGAAAAGGGGAATAGGGAACTTGAAATCGTAGAGAAAAATTTGGCTGGCATAAAAGCAGAGTGTGACAAAGAGCTAGAAAGTCTTTAGGGTTAGAACATTAGAGTTTGAGCATAGAAAAGTTTAAAAGTTTTAAGGTCTTAATGTAATTGGGGGTTTCTTTATAATGAAAGAAAGCAGATTAATCATGTTTGGAATAGTAATTGCATTTTTACTAGCTATTGGTATAATTGGTGCAGCAGCAATATATTACTCCCCTTCCGAAAGTCAGCAAGGCAACACCCAAATTATTATATATCAAGATAAAAATACAAATAGACAACAAACTCAGAATCAAGATCAAGGAAGTTATCAGTCATATCAACAGTCAAATCAAGATAGCCAGCAAGAACAGCAATATCAAACTCAGCAAGATCAACAACCTATATCACAAGATGATCAATCTAGATCATATACAACATCAGAATCTCAATATCTAAGTGGACAAGGTTATTCTAGGCAAAGATATTCTTATAGCTCTTACAGGCCATATTATTACCCAAGATATTACAAGAGATATTATTTAGCTTCCCCATATTATTATCCATATTTCCCTCGCTATCCTTATTTTAACCATCCGCCGCATTATTATTGGAATATATATTAAATTAATGCCAGTAAAAGACCAAGCTGGAGAAAAATTCTTGAAGAATTACCAACAGAAAGTGATGGATCTCTTGATGAAAACCTTGTTGAAAGAATAACTGAAACTGTCAGAAGAATATGACTTTCACCACGCCAGAATGATTGAAAAATTCAGAAAGCATATTTTAAAGTGGCGAAATATTTATATATAACTTCTTGCCTCAATTTGAACCCATGGGAAAGGACATAGGCAAAAGCCACAAGCATTTGGTTGAGTTAATGTTAAATAAGCAATCAGAAAAGCAAGATATAAGATTCTCTGACATAACTTTAGAAGAATACCAAAAACAAACAAGACTTGGCAAGATGTTCAACTCTTTGAAAGGTTGGACAATTGACACAGACAAGTTAAGAGAGGACATAAGGATTTAAAAATTAAAATAAAAATTTTTCAAGATTTAATATCAGTTATGTTTGAGAAATCAGAAACCTAAACCTATTTATGCTCGGGAAGGTAAACATAATTTAAAGGAGATTAAAATGAGAATTCAAGGAAATGATGATGCTGGACTAACAGCAGTTCTAGAAGAAGAGCCTCAGCCTAAAAGAGAGATTAGTTGTAAATGCTTAGAAAGTGGTTCTAACTGCTTCAATGCAGGGAGAAGATCTCTAATACATGTTGGAGATGAAGTATACTTAAGAGGAACATCAATAACAGTAAGAATCGTAGAAGTTCAACCAAATATAAGAAATCACAGCAATCCTTTTTTATATCGCTGGGAATCCACAAAACGAACAAGTGGAAGTTATGATTTCATAAATCCAAGAAATGGAAAATCTTTTATATATTAATTAGCAATTTTTCTCCAAAGAAATATTGTGGGTTATTTTTTATGTGTGTCTCCTGACCAATTTGTACCTCTCTTCGCCCTCTTTTTCAATTCTATCAATCCTATAACTCTTTGACCAAATATCAACTATCAATGCCAATTCTCGCATATTCCTCTTGACATTCCCCCAGCCAGATTCTTGAGCTATGGTCTCTAAACCAACGGGCCTTCCAACTTTCTCAAGTAAAAGAGATAAAACTTTTCCCTTACCTCCCTTTTTATAAATCCATGGGCTGTTATGACCAAAGCAGTAATACCAACCTTTATCTAAAATATCCTCTCTTCTAGTTACCATATTTTAATAAAAGATCCTTTTATTTTTAAAGTTTCGCTTTTGATGAGCTGTAAAGTTAGCGTCACCTATTTTAGCGTACGATGTATATGAATTGCCAAATTGCAAAATCTTTTAATATGTTCATAACTGGCATCTGGTCTGGGTGTTACAACCATCCTAATTCCATATATCTGGTAAGATCTATTTTGTGGATCTTTTCCCTCAATTTTTATAGATGATGCAATGTAGCCATTTTTATTTAATTCCTCTAACATATAATGCACTTCATTTTCTGAAGAAAGTTTAATTGGCACAACTCCTGTTTGAACAGGCACAATTGTTCTTAATCCTCCTTCTTTCAATAACAGTTCTGCTGTTTTTGCCTTCTCTAGGCAATCCTTTGCTAATTTTTCTAAACCTTCATAACCAAAAGCTCGCATTGAAGAGAGTGCTACTGCTGCAGGATAAGCTGAACGAGTTGTTCCGAGTGCTGTTGCCTTTCCTGAAAAATAATAAACTCCTTCTTCCAAAAGTTTTTCATCTTCCTTATTTGGCAACAAAAGAGCCCCACAACCTAAAACTCCG
>CAZCNK010000024.1:0-6440 GCA_964500345.1 Candidatus Woesearchaeota archaeon
CACTAAGTTGCTTTTGGTAGCTTTTTCCAGTTTTGGCATCATTAATAACACATTTGATATCTGGCATTTTTTATTTGTAATTTTATCCATGCTTTTTAAAGTTTGTGGATTCGAAAATGAATTGATGTAATTTGGTAATGAACTATTTAGACAAAAAGCAGTTTATAATTTTAATATTTTTTATTAAACACCCCAAGTTGGATTTTCTTTTCTTTTTATTTCAGCAATTTCCTTTAAAACCTCGATTTCATCGTCCTTCAAATATTTTTTTAATTTTTTGAGTTTGATAAATTTGGATTCGTCTATGTCTGAATATAAAATGTCATCCTCTTTTAATTGCCTTCCTATAATAACTCCTGGTATTGAGATTGCCAGTTCAAAACCTTGGGTTGCTTCTTGAATATTAACAGCATCTTTTTGCATTTCTTTAATATGGCTAGCTTTACTCCCATCTTTTTTCATTAGTTGAGTATTGCTCTTAAGAATACCAGCTAAAACTTGAACTCCAACAACAGCCGGGTTGCTTTGTCTAAATACAAATCCTCTTAATACTTTAATCTTGCAAGGTCTTGTTATTTTTTCAAGTTCTATTTTTTCAAGTTTTCTTTTTTCTTCTCCAGTCCATGAACTATGATCATCAATTATTCTATAGATGACACTATTTGTAATTATCTTTACACTTTTATCATCCACATTTCTAATATTAAATCCGAGAACAACTCTATTAAGAGGATCTTTTTCTGCAAGAGCTTCATTGATATCTTTTTTTGTTATATCCCCAATAGAGGCCTTTTTTATTTTGATGTTTTTTTCTTTCAATAAAATTGACAGGGCTTCTAAACTTCCAAGTGTATCTGCTTTTATCACAACACCTTCTTTATCGGTTTCATATAAGACTTCTTCTATCTCTTCTTTTATTTCCTTAATGACTCTATCAAGATTATCTCTCACAACTCTTAAAGGCATTCCGCCAATCACATCTTTTAGATTTGGAGCTGTGATTTTAATTCCAGCTGCTGCATGGACTTCCTTAAGAGGGATTAATTTGTTTTTTTCAGATTCACATATCGCCTTTACTTTTGTTGTTATTGGTTCATTTAAAGTTCCTATTACAATTTGATCGTTTACTTTTATTGAACCATCATGCAAGATAATGTCTAAAGTTGTTCCTAAACCTTCTAATTCAGAAACTTCAAGTATTGTTGCTATGCCCTCTCCCTTGACTTCAATTTGCAATGATTTTTCTAGATATCTTTGAGCCAGTCCAACCATCACCATTAATAATTCTGGAATTCCCTCGCTTGTTTTTGCACTTAGTGGGATAATTGTAACTTGCTTTGTGTAATCGTCAACTCTGTCAAATCTTTCAGCATTAAAACCGAGTTCCGAGATCTTGCCGATTATTTTATAAGTTCTGTTGTCAATATCTTCTTGGACATATGAACTTTGAGATTTAAGGTTTTGCAGTAAGGTTGTACTTGGATTCTGGCGCCAACCAGAGATTAGGTCAATTTTATTTAAAGCTATAACAAAAGGAGTTTTATATTGCTTTAAAATATCAATGCATTCTAAAGTTTGCTCCTCAATTCCTTTTATGATATCAATGACAAGAATTGCAATGTCAGCTAAGTTACCTCCACGTTTGCGCATGTTGTTAAAGGCAGCATGGCCCGGAGAATCAAGAAATAATAAGCCCGGTATTTTGATTTTTAATGGGAAATTTTTTAGAAGGTTGCCGCAAATAGACTCAATATTTTTTAAAGATACTTTATAAGATTTAATTGATTGTGTAATACCCCCTGCTTCAGATTTTGTGATAGAGATCCCTTTAATTCTTTCTAAGATGCTTGATTTTCCATGATCTATATGACCTACTAAAACTACAATTGGTTGCCTTATCATTTTTCATCACTTTTGCTCTATCACATTGCATTTTGTTGATATTTGTCCTTATTTTATCCTGTTTCTTGATTTTTAATACTTTCTTAAGCTGTTATAAATTTGGCTATTTTTTACTACTAAATAAGGAGAAAAAGGTTTATAAAGGTTTTGGTTTTATTATAATTGTGTACTTTCTTTATCAACTTCTAGTCTTTGAGATAATTCTAGAATCATTTCAAGAGTTACTCTTTCTAAGGAAGGTAAAACTATGTCTGCATTAGAAAAATCTTCTCCAATATGCTCTTTACTTGGAATAGCTATACACATCATATTAGCTCTTTTTGCAGAATAAACTCCTTTTGGGCTATCTTCAAAGACAAGACATTTTTTTGGATTTTTTCCTAGCATTCTTGCGGCAGCATAATATGGCTCTGGGTGAGGTTTTACATTATCAACGCTTTCTCTGCAAACAAAAACATCGAAAGCAGATTCCAACCCAAATAGGTGAAGTGCATGGATCACCTCTCTTTGCCTGCTTGAAGATACTGCAGCTAATGGGTAAGGTGGGGGAGGTTTTTGCGACTGGTGTTGTTGCTTTAACATATTTATTAATGAATAAGCACCCGGCATTATTTTTAATTCATGAGATGAATTTTCATAAGCTCTCCACCTCATTCTCCTGATATCATTTACTGTTGTCTCACTTGGGAAAAAATAATCTCTCATCATTCCAAGAGAACCAGTTCCTTCAACTACCCACCTTCTTCTAAATTCTTCCTCAGTGAGGAGTATCCCGAATTTGCTAAAAACAGCCTGATTAGCTTTAAATTGAACACCCTTAAAGTATACTAATAAATCTCCTATGTCAAAAATAATAGCTTCTATCATGTTAATAGTTATTAAAAAAGTGATAAATCTTTTATATCCCCCCCAACACCTTTAAAAAATTTAATCCATTCTTTGAATGCACTTCTGAATATAGGGGAGCTCTTGAGATCTTTACCTGTTTCTGAAAGATGACCAACCTTAAATCTTTCATCAATACTAGCAATCGCTTGGCTAATATAGGGGAATTTATAAGTATCTCTACAAGTTACTAAGAGCAAGCTCATCAATTTTGGAATAACCACTTCTTTTTTTTCTAATGGCCTCTTATCTATGAATTTTTTATACTCTTTTGGATTATCAATTACAAATTTTGAGAATTCTCCAGCGAATTTTAAAATTGTTGAAACAGTGCCTTTTATAAATTCCTCTTTAATTATACCAGCTAAATCGTTTTCCGTAGTTCCTTGTGCCCATATTTCTTTACCTAACTCCATCCCATGATTAAATCTCTCTTCCCTTTCTCTAGTTGTAATGTCAAATAAATGAAAATAAAAATCATTAACAACTGTTGCTAAATCGAGGCTCAATGGTCCTTTTCTAACATCTTCAAAATCTGTTAATGTGAATTCTAGATCTCCATTTCTGTGTATATTGTCAAAGTTAATTGGGGAATCATTTCTATTTCTTCTATTGAACAGCACATTACTTGTATTTGGATCGAAGTGAATTACTGCCTCTTGCCTACTTAGATATGAAGCTAAAGAATTAGCTTCTCCAATTGCGTCTTGATTTAAATATTTCAGACTCCATTTAACAGCTTCCCTAGCAATCTTTGGGTCTGTTGTATCTTGACCATTTGATGCATGCAATAAGAAAAGATTTGTTAGATGCTCTAGCAACCTAGGTTGGTAGTTCTCAGCACTTCTGGTTCTCAGCCCCACATCAAATTCTAGCTCTTGTTTCTTTTTTTCCCCCTCTAGTGCATTGTAAACAAGACGCTCAATAATGTAAACCATATAATTTAAGACCTGATCTCTTATTTGCGCTTTACCTTTTTTGTCAGAATTTCGATAAGTATAGTACATATTTACCAGAAGCTCGTCTACTGAACCATCCCAACTTTCTAATATAAGCCTTCTTCTGTTATGATCATGATGCAACACTTCTGGGCCGTTGAAGAATTTAAGATATCTCTTTTCATATTCTCCATTATCTCCCTCTCTAAGTATATCTTTGGCTATAAACCTTCCTAAGCACCTACCATCACTCGAATATGCTGCAATAGTATATATTGTTGATCTTACTTCTTTACCTTTTCCTAGAGCACAATATTCGACCTTAATATGATCTCTAGGAATTGAAGGAAGCCCTATTGTTGGTAATAATCTTCTAACTACGAAATCTTCATCATACCCTTCATTTACAAATTTTTCCTGTAATTCTGTCATGCTCATCTTACTGATAAACACATCTTGCGATGTTTCTGATACACACAATCATCGTCTTTAATTTTTCAATTGCTTGTGCAAAATAGATATTATTGACTGAGTTCATAAGATTATCACATTCTTTTATAATTTTATCTTTATCTCCAGCTACATTATAAGCTAGATCTTCATCTTTTGTATAGTAAGCTTTCATGACACTTAAGTAAGATTGCGCAGATCTCTTATACAACCCAAAAAACTTTTCGTAATTCTGCTTATTTGGTTTTGCGAGAAAAAGGTTTTTTGATATTCTTTTCATTTCATCGCCAATTCTTTCAATGTGATGCACCACATTCCAGCTATTAAATAAGTCAGTATTAGTCATGTTGAGATTTCTTGCGAGGATTGGATCATTTAGGCTTTTTTTAATTACTCTATATAACAAATGGCATATCTTATTAACATCAAAATCTCTCCTGTACATTTCCTGATAATCTGTTTTATAGGTCGATTCTAGATCTTCAATGTTTGCTTTTATTAGAGTATCAATTCTTCTAATTAAAGCCACAATTGAGATTTCACTAGGATTCAAAAAATCTTTGGCAACAATCTTATTTTTGGAGTGTTCAATGATCTCAAACGCCATTAAACCTTGTACTATCCCTCTGATATCATCTGTTTTTCCAGAAATGTTTTCATTCCAGGTTATATTTAATAAGTCACATCCATCAATATATTTAGATACAATCTTCCTGGATATTTCCTCACTATTTCCTTCGTCGATTCTGATTGAGACTTCTTTTTTTTCTGTATATGGAGACTCAGGTTTTGCTGCTAATAACAGCTCATTATTTCCGTTTTCAGAGAAATAAACTAAATCTCCTTTCCCTAGCTTATGCTTTTTCATCCAATATTTTGGTATGGAAATAACATGTGAGCTGTTTCCAAATTTAATTATTCTTCTAAAGTCCATTTTCAAAACCCCCCTTTTTTATATTTACGATAAGCTTAAAAAATTTACTAATCATTTTAGCTATAAACCCTCCTTGATATAAAATTAATTGCTCTGGCCATTAAGCTTAACTTCTCCAGCACCATGCCAACAAGAATAAAATCTGTGGTTGTTGCGCTATCAAAGTTGTTAATTTCCTCATTGATTTTTTCCCTGCGGGAACTAACCTCGTAAGCAAGGTTAAGGTCTTTGTTGTAATAGGATTTAATAGAATCATGGTAAAGACCGACTATTTTAAGAAAAATGGCTTTAATTGGCTTTTTAAAAGTTTCTCCTTTAGCAGATTTAAATAATGCTTGAACTTCTTTGATAAGGTCAGCTATTATTTCTAAAGCATGAGAAACTGTCCAATACTCAAAAAGCTCTAGAGGAGTTGCTTTGATAGCCTTAGCAAAATCTGGGTAAGTTAGCCCTGCTTTTGCTGTTCTTCTAATGGCAAAAGATATTTTGTTAAGGTCTTGGTCTCTTGCAATAATATCACAACTATCTCCATTATCAAAGCAGCAAATTAGATCATCAATCATAAAATTAACTATATTGCCCATCTTTTTGATGAACTCAGGAATAGAAATATCTTTATTATTAAAGAAGATTTTTGTTACAATACTATTATTGCTTTCTTCTATTACTTCCATTGCCAAAAGGTTTTGTACCTGTTTTTTTATAGCTGCCCTATTCTCTTTGATATTGTCTCCTGTAATTCTTATTGTCTCACAGTCGTTAAGATATGATGAAACAATTTCTCTTTTTATTTGATCTATTTTTTTTCCATTTATATTTAAGAGAATCTCATTTGCGGCTTTGATTTCTTGTTTCATCTTTGGTTGTATCACGAGATAACCACTTCCGTCAAATTTGCAATCTACTTGATCTCCGCTTTTCAAATTATTTTTTAAAAGCCACTCTTTTGGTATAGAAATCACATTTGAGCTTCCAAATTTGATTAGTGATCTTGATTCCATCTTATAAAACCCCCTTTTGTTTTTATTTTATATATAAAACTAAAAGATTATACTAAACCCCCAATAAAATAAATTAAGTATATACTTTGGCTTTTGTTATTTTATTATAAATACTTTTCTATGCTGGTAAATGCTTTTTTGTTGAGTATTTATAAATATATACTGAATATTTCCTATATCGGATAGATATATATTAGTATATAAACTTTACCATAAGCATATACCAAGATGTAAAATATCCGGATTGGTCGGAAAAATTTCAACTTGATGAAATTTAAAATTTTTAAGATTTTTGGGGGTGAAAATGAAAAAAACAAATTACATTAATGA
>CAZCNK010000024.1:6450-7503 GCA_964500345.1 Candidatus Woesearchaeota archaeon
AATGAAGATTTTGATATAAGAAGAGAAATCGAGATCTTTACATGGGAAGACGAGGATTTAATTGAGGATATTTATGGAGATGATGAAGTTGAGATCTTGCTAGAGGACGATGAGATCTCTGATGAAGAAGCAGGATTTATGCATGGATATAATGAGACTTGATTTTTGTTGTTTGAGCAAAGGCGAAATAAAGGTGAATCAAAGAGATGAAACTTGATATTGAGATAAGGGATGAGTCACATGCGGATCAAGACAATAGGAAGAGGTTTGATGCAGAAGAGGCTATTAGAGAAGCTATGAGAAAGAACTGCATTGTTGCTTATTATGAGTGAGTTTAGATTTTAATAGTTAATAAAAAATATGGAATTTATAAAAATATGAAATTTATTTTATAAAAAATCAAAGGGGGTAAAAATGAAATATAGGAAGTGCATTTCTTGTAGAAATTTAATTTTGAAAGCTGCTAGATCAAATCCTTATTTATGCAGGGATTGTGAGAGAGAGTTAGTTAAAATGGATTTAGCAATGCCTTTTTATAGCAGGAATTTGTAGTCTTTTAATTTGTGATATAGCAATTATTGAAGCAATGGTTGAAATCTGGCTATTTAGAATTTGATTTTGGGATTTTAATCTTTAGAATATCGCCTTTGTAAACTGCTTTGGCTTTTTTCAAGAGGGCATTGTCTGGAATTAGGATTTTTCTTGAAAATCCTTTTTTTGTTATGTAACCAAACATTGATTTTTCCCTTTGATGAGCATTTACAAACACTTGATTTCCTTCTAATTTAACAGTTAGGTCTTTTTTGTATACATCAGGCAATTTGACTAATATTTCTATGATCTTATCGTTTTGGGTAATTTCAGAATAGGGCTCTTCATATGTTACTAAATTTTTCCTTACAATATCAACTTGCTTGTTTACATCTGTGAAAAATTTTTGAAAATCTCTTTGAATATTTTTTAAGTTTGGCATTTCCACCCTTTTTCTTGATACCTTTTAATATTTATATTTAATCTTTATCTTGTTTCTAACCAATGTTGGTTTGGCAGCTG
>CAZCNK010000024.1:7513-14111 GCA_964500345.1 Candidatus Woesearchaeota archaeon
TAATTATTTATTCTTTGTTATTCTTTGCCTTTTTTATAAAACTTTGTCCATTTAAATTTAACTGGATTTCTTCCTAGTTTAATTAAATTTTTCTTACATTTGCTAGAGCAAAAATTTAGCATTCTGCCATCATTTCTTATATATAAAATCCCAGTACCTTGACTGATTTGATTTCCACAAAAGTTGCATTTTGCCATTTTCAAGTTATCTAGTATTATTTTATTTCTTATATTGCCTTATTTATATTACCTTATTATCTTTGAATCTATTTTATGCCTTTCTTTATACCTTTCTTGCTTTTTTGCTTTGAACTAAACTTCTTGCTTCTATTTCAGTTTCTCTTAGCATTAAGATGTCTCCTTCTCTTACAGGACCCTTAACATTTCTTCTTAGTATCTTGTTTTTGTCATAGCCTTCCAAAACTTTGCATCTTACTTGAATTATCCCCCCTCTTGTTCCAGTTCTGCCAACTATTTCTTCTACTACAGCAGGAAAAGCTGATGAAAAAAGTGATGCTTTGGGTCTTTTCTCTTCTACTCTTTTTTCTTGTCTTTCCGGCCTAACATTAGTTGGTTTTTCCATTCTAGAATTCATTTGATTTTAATAAGATTTTTTAATATGTCTCTAGCTTCACCCTCATCAATGATTGCAATGCTGACTGTTGGAACACTTAAACCAGCAGCAGCACCCAGCTCATCTTTACTTGGAACTTCACAAAGCAAAGCTTTTTTTTCTTCACATAATGGAGAAAGATGCATCGTAATTTCAGGCGGGTTTACGTCCTTAGCTACAAATACAAATTTAGCAATACCTCTTTCTATAGCCTTAGTTACCTCATTAGTCCCCTTTCTAATCTTTCCTGATTTACGGGCAATTTCAATTGCTTCATATACTTTTTTTAAATTTTCTTTAGGTATTTCCATTTTTCCTCAATAGAACCTGAAATGATTAAATTTGATTTGGTTAAATTTCATTTAAAGCCAGTAAAGGTTCATTTCATTGGCGTTATAAGTGTGAAAATCTTAATTTAAAAAGTTTTTGGATTTTGTGTTTTTATAAATGAGTGTATACAAAAAAATAATCTTCATTTTCTTTTTTGTCTAACCTGCAAAATCCAAATCTCTCAAACTGGATAACATCATTTACTTTAATCTTTTTTAAATTAGATTCGGCAATACCTTCTATGAATTTGCTATCTGGCATTAAGATATTTACTTTTAAGTTGTCTTTAGAGACAGGAAGCCAGTGAATTATTAGTTTGCCTTTTTCTCTAAATTTCTCTACGTCTTTTGAGTCAAAAATAAATTTGTTTTTTTCTTTTTTTTCCTTTTTGAAATTGAGACAGTTCATTAATCTGACTAACTCTTCGTTTTTGATTTTCATCTTCTGATAGTCTTCTCTTTCAATATAAAATTCATCATTAGTTTTAAACTTTCTTCCGCCTTTGTAATTATCAGGGTGTAAGTCTAACTCTAAATCTTGTTTTGATGCTCCTTGGATTTTAATTTTAATTGGATCTTTGATGAAGAAATATCTTAATGCTTTTTGATCTAGAACCCTTCTGTTTAAAGCAGCAATCAATTTCCAGTCAATGTTTGTTTCTGTTTTTGAAAGTCCGACTTCTAAAGCCAAGTCATATAAAGTTTCTTTTTGAATCCCCCTTCTCTTTAGTGCTTTGAGTGTAACTAATCTTGGGTCATCCCAGCCTAAAACCTTTTTTTCCTGAATTAATTCTCTTATCTCTCTTCCTTTTGTAATTGCTCCTATAACGTTAAACCTTCCGTATTGAATTATGACTTGTTTTTTGTAGTTGAATAAGTCTTTGATATAATTTTGCAACTCGATTCTAACATTTCCGAATTCTGAGCTTCTTAATATATGGGTTACTCTGTGCTTTTCATCTTCTATTACATTTTCAAAATCATACAATGGCCATAAACAATATTTATTTTTATGCCTGTAATGATTTGCTTTTGTAATTCTAAAAATAACAGGATCTCTCATTGCCATGTTTTGAGATTTCATATCTATCTTCAGTCTTAAAGTAGAAGTTCCTGAATCATATGTTCCTTTAAGCATCTCATTCCAAGATTCCAGATTTGTATCTTTAGGATTAGATCTGCATTTGCATTCAACACCTTTCATTCTAAATTCCTTGATCTTTTCCTGAGGGCAAAAGCAAACAAAAGCCTTGCCTTCTTTTATTAATTGTTCAGCAACCTTATAATAAAGATTTATATCATCAGAAGCATAAAAAATTTCATCAGGCTTTATTTCTAAATAATTTAAGATATCATCAAGCATGGAATCAACATATTCTTGGGTTGAGGTTAATGGATTTGTGTCTTCAAATCTTAGGATGCATTTTCCCTGGTATTTTTTTGCATAGAGATAATTTATTAGGAAAGAGAGGGCATGGCCTATATGCAAGTACTTACTAGGCTCAGGAGGCAATCTTGTTGTAACTAATCTTAATTTTGCTCCTGGAATATCAGGCAGTTCTTTTTTAGGAATTTCTTTTTTCTCAAGAAGCTCTGGAGCAACCTCTTTTAATCTTTTTTCAATGTCCTTGTTTTTTAATTTACTTATTTCTTTTATTTTTTTCTCTATATCCTTAGAAATATCTTTAATTTTGTTTTTCAAATCTGGAAATTCAGCTATTATTTTTTTAATAACAGCATTTTTATCTGCCTTGCCAAATTTGAAAGCATTTTGAAGGACATGCTTTTCTATAGACTCTTTTAACGAATTTTCCATAGAAATTAGAAATTAAGGAGATTTTTAAATATATTGGCTTTATTGTATTGGTGTTAGCTTTCCTTAGACCAAACGTTCTGGGGCTGGCGATAAATAGATTTATAAATTTTAACATTTACCCTTAACATGTGGAAAACATTGAATATTACAGAGCACTTGCTGAAAGAATATTTTTCTTGGGTGCCGAATGTGGTGAATTTTCTAGTTTTGCCAAATACAGAGAAGGCAAAACCTCTAAAGATTTAGAACAAGCTATCAGAGAAGGAGGGTTAGATGGATTCGGCCAAGTTCCGCCTATGGCCACAAGACTTTATGAAGTACTTGAAATAGACACTTCGATTTTTGATAGAGTATACGGTAGGCCTGACCGAGAGTAAGCGAGCCCCGAATTAAATAAATGACAAGGAGTTCTCAGCCAGCTTTAGCCCTAGGCTGTTTATTGGCATTTATGATACTTTATTTATGATATTTATTTTTATATAGTTCTATAATTCAGGTAAAGCGCGTACTTGTAATTCATTACTGTGAAGTAAGAGAGAACAGAAAGGTTTATAAATGGACTTTTAAATAGTTTAAGCATGGCAAAGAAGTTAAAAATGGTTAAATGCAAGATGTGCGGTCAAACTATAAGGAGTTTTAGCCCTGCTAGAAAATGGTGCTTTGGATGCAGGAAAATAAAGGCTATTGAATGGGCTAGAAAATAATATTAAATAATATCCTTGTTTTATTTTCCATACCTTCTTTTTCTATTGTTAAAGTCTTGTATGCATTCAATAAAATCTTCTTTTTCAAATTCTGGCCACGTCTTTTCTAAAAAAATCCATTCAGCATAATGGCCCTGCCAAATTAAGAAATTGGATGTTCTTTTTTCACCGCCTGTTCTAATAATCAATTCCGGTTCAGAGTTTAAATAAAGCTCTTTTGAGAAGGTTTCTTCATTAATTTTATTAATATCAAGAGTTCCAATCTTGATTTTCATTGCTATCTTTTTTATTGCATCTACAACTTCTTGCCTGCCGCCATAAGCCATAGCGAAATTGAAAGTATAATTTTTGTATCTTCTTGTTAAGTCCATTAAATATTGCACTTTTTCTTGAATATCCTCAGGTAGCATCCAAAGCCTTCCGATAAAATTTAACCTTATTCTATTTTTATGTAATTTTTTTGGATCATCTTTTAACTTTTGAAATTCTTTTCTAAAAACATCCATTAGAAAATCAAATTCTTCTTTTGGTCTATTAAAATTTTCAATAGATAAACAGTAAAGAGTTACTTCTCTTACTCCTAGCTCTTTGCACCAATCAAAAAGAGCATCTACTTTTTTAGCCCCCCACTCATGGCCCTTCCAAGGTTTAAGCATAAGCCTCTTAGCAAATCTTCTATTACCGTCAAGGATAAGACCAATGTGTTTGGGAACATTACTGTTAGTTGGTTCCATAAAAATCCCCAATTTAAATCGGCTTAAGGGAATTTAAAAAGGTTTCGTTGTAAAAAATTTATTGGAAAAATTAAAATTTTAAGAGAAAGATTTATATAGTAAAAACAACTTAAATTTATATAGTAAAAACAACTTAAATTAGTATTGCATTATATTAAGGAGGGTAAAAATGACTGAAGCTGTATTGAGTGGACTTGAGAGGGCTGTAAGAGAGACAGGAAAAGAAACAGGAAAGGAATCAAGGATCTCTTTTGAAACTAGAAGGGTGGTTTTTGAAGGTGATTTGTCAGTAAGAATACCTGGTTCTGGAAATTATGATGGTTTAAGAAGAGTGGAAATTGAGCATGAAAGTCCTGTGAAGGTTGATGTTTCCGGTTTGGTGGCAGGGAATACAGGAGCAAGAGTTCTTAATGTGAAAGAAGGCAGGGCTGAAGTTACTGGCTATAGAGACGATAGAACATTAAGTGCCTTAGATAGAGAGGTTAAATTAGTAAAAGATCCAGAATTAACTCTTTATACAAATGATGGGAGAAAAATTGTTTATAATCAAGTTCAAGGCATGCCTGTAGTTAGAATTAATAGTGGCAGAGTGGCATACTAAAAATTTAAATAATTTGTTATTTCTTTATTTTTTATGACAGAGGAATTGGAGAGGCTTGTTGCAAAAATAAGCGCTCTTTATGATAACGAGGATATTTTGAATGATCTAGCTTCAAGCAGAGGGAAAAATGTTATTGTAGACAAGGATTGCAATACTAGAGCACTTAGAGTTCGAGATCCAACTATTACATCAGCAGATGGCAGGGCTTATTACATTGCTGGTGATGTTTATTTGATCTCTGTTACTGAATTCACAAGGAAAATTATGAGTATATTTCCAGATTCAGTTCAGGTTTCTAAAGAGGAAATGTATTCTAAATTATTCCATCTTAATATTGATGAAAATCATGAAAAAGTGGCGTTAGTACAACTTGAAGTTTTGTTGCGGCAAAATAATTTTACTGATGTAGAGGTTGTTGAACGCGGTATTTTCAAACAACACTCGAGAATGCATTTAATGGATGTTGCTAGGGAATTAAGAGATTTATTTTTGGTTGTAAGAGAGTATGATATAGGAGATTTTGTAGTTTTGCAATCTTTAATACCATTAAGGCTTGTGAGTGGGTATGAGATTGACGGAACTTATTATGGGGAGAGGGTTTTAAGATCATTAAGATTGCCAGTTCAAATAACTGGTTATGAGATGGAGTTTACTTTAACTAGTAATGATCATGCGAAAGTATCCAATAATTCCGGCAGAATAAGAAGACATCATGATGGGATTTTTACTGTTAGGGATCCTAATGTTTTCTTAAGAGGATTAGAAGAGAATGTCGAGTTTAGTTTTGATTGCAAGGGCTGTCAATCTGCATTAAGGCTTTCAAAGATAGACAGAAGATATAACGAGATCTTGCCTTATTTAAGTGGAGTTGCAGGTGGGCTTATGGCGTTTGGAGTGTTTCAATTTGCGTATAAGTATGGTAATCTGTTGGGAGTGGCTCAGGATGAAATTGGTTTAGCTAGGTTCATTTCTTTTATTCTTGGTGGCATTGCTGGTTATATTTCTTTAAAAGAATACATTGAAAGAGAATTGAAATTAGAAATGAGGGATATTAAAGATATTAAGCATGTTAAACATCCTTATAGATTTCCAATAAAAGGAGAATCTTTATTGAATCTTGGATTTTTTGGTGATTTAAAAGACCTAAGAGAAAGTGAAAATGAGGATGGTGGAGAGAATTTTAAAGATAGAAATATTGATAAGTTACTTGGCGAAGATCCTGATCTTGGTGTTGTTAATACTTAGGTATCTAAAATATCTAGACATTAGATATCTGGGCATGGCGAGCTTAGATTGGCAAGGCATTATAGCCCTTAAATTTAGAATATAGTGGTGCCTTAAACTTATTATTAAATATTGTTAGATTTAGAAAACTTTATATACTAATTAATGCTGACATCAGAGCACTATAGGATAGTGATAATAAGATGGTTTTAGAAACTTTTACCCTGGTTCAAGAATATGTTGCTGCAGTGGTTTTATTAATTGCTGCTATTTTATGGTATAAAGTTAAGACACGGGAAAATATAGATGTTTTAAAATCTAACAGGCTTTTTAATATTTCTTTGATTCTGGCTTTGCCTTTTATTGTTAAATTGATGAAATTTATCCCTGATGATATAAATTTGCTGATACAGCATGTATTGATTTTTTTAGTGCTGTTGGCTTTATTGGTTGTTAGCGTGAGGTTATCCAGGCATAATGCTAGGGAACGCCGACAGGGTCTGTAGGATTTGCTTAATGCTGCGAAAGATCAACCAATTAGATTTGAGTTTGCTAGAGAGGTTGTTAAACCTGAGTTT
>CAZCNK010000025.1:0-8464 GCA_964500345.1 Candidatus Woesearchaeota archaeon
ATTGTTTGGGATAGAGAGATTTTTAATAGAGAAAGCAATATTACTAAAAGTAAGACACCTCTTTTTTTCATAGTAAAAAGTGTTAGGTTAAATATTTAAGTTTTTGGATTTACCTTTCACTTAACGAACTTGTTATTGCTAGGACAATTATTCCTGCGAGTATGAGAAATGGAATTATACCTGGCGATTTGGCAGGTTCGGCTGGACTTCCTAGTTCACTTTTTATCCTCTCAGCTTCTTTTAGAATTTCTCGGCCTTTTTCTTTTGTTGCTTTCCCTTCTTTAAAGTCTTTTATCCATTCTTTTTCCTCTTTTTCTAATTCTTTTAATCTTGTACCAATTGAGAGTAATCTATTAACATCAATTCCAGGAGTACTTACTTCTTCTATTAATTTTTTTCTTGTATCATAAAATCTAGAGAAAACTGTTGTGATTTCTTTTCTTTTATCTGTGTTTTTTTCTAGTTCTTCTAAGATCTTTTTTCTTTCTTCTTCACTGATTCTTAAAGATTCACTTTGTCCTTCAATTTCTTCTGCTAATTCTTTTGCTATATCTGTTGCTAATGCATGATATTCTAGTAAGGTATATTCTCCTTTCCTGTAACTTTGCTCGAGATTTCGTAATTGAGCTTGATAGGTTCTTGGAATGTCTCCTAATTGTGCTCTATAATTTTGGATTATTGTACCAAACTCTTCTTTTTTTGTCTTTAGTTCTGATATTTTTTGATTATATTCGTTTAACAAGTCTTGTGTTGGAGTTTGATGAATAATGTGAGATACAGTTACTGCTGGTGTCTCTGATGGAGTTAGCTCTTCTTTTTTTTTCTCTGCAGGTTTTGCTGCAACAGGCGCTGGTTCTGCTGATGGGATAGGTTCTTTTTTACAGGTTATTTGTGCAGGGGTTGTTTCGCAACTTGCAGTAAGTGTTGAAATTGTTGGCATATCAGCTGTTGTGGTTGGAGTTTCTCTTGGTATTATCTTAATTAAACCATTATATCTATATTCCATAAGTTTAGTTTGTTCTGGTTCTGATAATTGGTTGTACATAAACCAAAAATTATCTTCAGTAAATTCTTGTTGCTGGATTTCTGTTGTAGGAGTTTCTACTGCTGGAGATAAAGTTGGTTCTGAAGTTGGTAAAGCTGATGTGGCTAATGGTATTGAAGCTACGACTGCTACTTCGGTTTTTGGTGGAATGACTGGTTGTGATGCTAATAAAGACGGAACATTAATTGTGTAAATTTTTCTGGCTGGTGTTCCTTTTAATTCGCCTCTAAATGCTGTGGCAGCTTGCATTAAAACATCAAAATTTCCATTTTGTTTTTTGAGAGCATCAATAATCTCAGGATAGGGGGTTGAGAAATCTTTAGTGTCTGTTTCATCTAAAGATTTCCACGTTTTGCCATCAAGTGACCATGCAGTAACTACTTGATCACCATTAATTAGTTCTGTCTTGAGTTTAAGTGGTGTTGATAAAATTGATCTTCTTGGGAGTGTATAAATTCCTGGAGTATATTCTGGTGTAATTTGTTGACCTTTGGGTCTAGCAACTAGTATACTATCTCCATTGTTTTTAAATTCTAACTCTTGGAAATTATAAATGAGCTTACCATTAGAGTTAACAAAAGAGTTTCCTTCTTTGTCAATACCTAAAAAAGTACCTTTACTTGGTAAGTTGCTAACATCATCTACAATGTAAATTGGTACATCACCTGAGCTATCTGAATTAGATTTAAATTGAACTATCCTATGAGGATTATTATGACCTGTGCTTGTTTCAGTGGTTTTGATTACTATAACTCCTCCTGGAGAGAGATATGCTATTGGTGATGCTTGGTATTTTTCGCCTAAGCTTAAAAGACCATTAGAGATTGTTGTTTCTTTCCTAAGGTTTCCTATTATTTCTGATAATGTTATTTCAGCGAGAGGTCCGACTTTTAGATTTTTTTTGCCTGCTGTATCTGTGGATAATTCAACTTCAAAAACCTTAGGTTCAAGTGGGGGAATTGGGCCAATAAATTCTTTCCTTTTAGCAGATATCTCTTGGTGCCCTATTAAAAATTTTGATTCTTCTGTGGCTTTTGGCTGTACTTTAAAACTGAGAATCTCTCCATTATTAAAACTAAATTGTACTTCTGAATATTCTCCTTTGAAATTAAAAATTTCATTGTTTCCTGATTTGATTAGCAATTGCTTTGATGATTTTCCAATTACTTTTATTGTTCCTCCTGAAGTTCCTGGCAAACCTGGAACATATTCTATTCTAGAAGCACCATTGAACTGTAATGGTTCATAACCTTCAATTTCTAGAATTAATGTATCGTCTTTTTTTTGTTTAAGAGTTATGCTTTTATCTTCTTGAGCTTTCTTTAGCAATTGAAAATCTTTTATGATTATATCGTTATTGGAGTCAATATCATCGTCATTAAGTTTAATTGATAGATCATCACTTGAGAATTTCCATATGGTTTTATATTCTTCTGTTTCATCTGCTGAAAAAACTGATTGGGAGTAGAATGGTAGAGAGATAATTATGAAAATCATGAATAATACTTTTAGATATAGATTTTTTATATTTTTTCTTATATTTTTGTGGTAGATTTTCATTCTAAATTTTTTTAATACCTTAAAATTTATTTGCAAATGTGAAGACAAATGGCAGATTATTTATACTAGATTCTTTGTCTGTTAATTGATACACTAACGTGGTGTCATCATATGGATAGATATCTATGTCTAAACCTGTTTCTAGTAGATATGTAAGATCAATATTATCAGGATCTCTAATTGCTCTGTTGACTATTTCTTGAGCAATGCTGTGAATTTTTCCAAGTCTAATTTGGAATGTTTTTGTGTATTTTGGGTTAAGCTGGGTTGTTTGTGAATCTTTTGTAATTGTTAATGGATAATAAAGCTCTAGTAAAATTGAATCATCTTTGATTGTGGTTCTTGCATTAATTGGCTTGGATTCTATTTTGAGAGCTGGGAACTTTGAGAAGTCTGCGCATGATGAGACTAGTAAAGATAGGGATTGAGAGAATTCATTTTGCATGTTTGTTAAAGAGTTTAATTTATTTTGGCCTTGGTAATAAGCGTAGGAGTATGAGAGTAGAGAAGTTTCTAGATAAGGAGATGGTAGATTAATATAACCACCTTGAGATCCTAGAATTAATAAGAGATCTTGGGATGAGCTATCTATACAGCTATCTATTAATGTTTTTACTTGCAAGAGATGTGGTGGGAGAGTTAATTCTTCTTGAATTTCTTTCTTGAATGTTGACTTAAGGAGATTTTGCCTTGTTATTACAACTCCAATAATTATGACTAGAAATAAGATCCCTATTATAAAGTAGGTTGTAACTTGGCCTCTTTTTCCCATAAATATGTAGAAAGGTTTGGGTATTTAAATTTAATGGGGTATTTAAAATATGTTGAAAAGATTTATAAATGAGGATTGTTTTAAATATTTAAGGTTTTAAGGGAGATATTGAAAAGAGGTAGCTTTTATGGAAGAAAAGAATTTGATTTTGCTGGTTAGTCTTTTGTTGTTAATTGGTTTTTTTTCTAGTAATTTTAGCAAGATAACTGGAGTAACTCCTTATGCTAAAAGCGGAGTTAGTTTAAATGTCGATAATGTTGTTTGCGAGTGGAAGACTAATCATTATGAGGTTTGCGGAGAGGTAAGGTGGAAGGGATTTAGTGGGTATTATAGCAAGGCATTTGTAAGTGGAGAGTCTTTAAATGATGCTGAGAAACAGCATGGCTATAATTATAGAATTTGCGAGGATGTTGGTGAGAAGGATAAAAAGGTTGCTTTTAATGGGTATGTTTTTGATGCTAAGAATAAGATTGTTGCAATGGATTTGGATAATGAGGTTAAGTGTGAAGGAAATATCGAGAGAAGAGGTGAATTTTCTAAAAAATTTAGCTTTAGGACAAATATAGAGACGGGTTTAGTAGGAGAGGGAAAGGAGATTTTAAGATTGCCATATAAGCCTAGATATTGCGATGTTAGTGGAAAATTTGTGATAGATGATGATACAATTAATGAAAGGAGGACTAATTGCGACAAATTAGAGGGAGTTTTTTATGGTTATGTGGATGAGAATAGGCAATATGGGGAAGTAGATCCTGAGTTGGGAGAATGGGGTTATAGCCCTTATGGGAGATTTGATCCTGGGAGAGAGGAGTATGACGGAAGAATAATACATATGCATCCTTGTGATAATCAATATTATTCCGCTTATATAAAAGGCAAAGATCCTGATGCTGTTGTTGATGCTTGGGTTAGCAATTTTGATAATGATTTGGAGATTAGCTGGGTGCATAAAAATCTTGCAGATAGAAATGCTGAGGTAGATTTTATTTTTGAGTTGAGATGTGGACTAAAGGGAGAGAGTTCTGGTTATGAGATTGGTAAAGTTAATAAAGAGATAAGGACTATTGAGGTTGAGGATATTGGAGAATTTGAAGAAGAGGTTGAGGAAGAGCCTTTTGAATTTGATATTGGAGATGTTGGAAAAGTTGAGGAAAGGGAGAGTTTTTGGGAGAGATTAAAAAAATTGTTTGGTTTTATGAGGTGAGATAAATGGAAAATAAGATTTTGGTAATGGCTGGATTGATTTTAGTGGTTGGATTTTTTTATGCTAATTTAGATTTGACTGGACAGTTTCATGCTAAAGGAGTAAGAGGCATTGAGAGTTTTGGAGTGGCTTCTAGAGAGAGGTGTGATGTTAATAATGATGGAGATGTTGATTGGGAGGATTCATTAGCAGTTGATAGAATAATAAAAGGTAATACGAGAAGAGGTTTTGAGTATGCTGATTTTGATAGTGATGGGGATGTTGATTTAGATGATAAAGAAGTTTTGTTGAGAGAGTGCTTTGAGGAGAGAAGAGAGAAAAGCAAAGTAGTTGTTTATGGCAATGAGTGCAGAGAAGGAGAGATAACTTGTGCTCCAAGTGGTAGAAAGAATACAGGTTACAGAGGATGTGAATATGATTCGGTTGATGGGAGATGGAAGTGGAGTAGTAAGGTTAAGGAGTGTAGGAATAGTGAAAAATGCACCACTTTTGTAAGAAATGGCAATAGTATTAGCAGATGTATGCCTGAGTTTAAGGGCTAATTATTTTCTTTCTTTTCAAATTTTAAAATCTTGTAATGCATTTCGCCTATTTTTATTGAGATTTCTTTTGTTAAGTTGAAGTAGAGCTTTGAATTTTCAATAACTTGCTCTGGCTTGTTTGTAATGAGGATGATAAATTTTTTTAGGATGTAAGAGGATTGATGGAAGAATTCTTTTATTGTTTTGTTGATTTCTAGATCATGCTTTGAGATAAAGAGATTTGTTATTATTTTGTCTACTGAGTTTTTTTTGAATAGAGTTTCCAGCCATTCAATGTTTAAATTTTTGAATTCGATCTTTGATTTTGGGAGTTTTGCCATTTTTGAATTTATTATTGCGTTTCTTATGCTGTTTTTATTTTGGTCTAGTGCAAAGATTTTTTTTATTTTAAAATGAGAAGCTTCTATTGGAATTACCCCATCTTTGCAGAATGGATCTAAATAGAGTTCATTTTTTTTTGGTTCTGAAAGGATTATCATAGATGAAGCTAAGCAGGCATTAATGCTTTGATTATTTATTTTAACTCTGTAAGGTCTTTTGCAAATTCTGTCTTTGATTAAATAACCTAGGAAACAGTCATCATTAAAGATATCTATGAAGATTGTTGTCGAGGGATTTTTATAGTCTAATTTGCAGCCTTTTTTTGTGATAATATAATAAGCAAACTTTTCAATGTCTACAGATTTAAAATCATGCTGGCCTTCTCTTAAACATTCAACTTTAAATGGCTCTTTTATTTTGAAGTTTATTTTTTCTATTTCTTTTTTTATTTCTTCAATGTTATTGAATTTAAATTTTTTTATTAAAGAATAAATTATGTTGATTGTGCGAGGATTTTTTGGGGGGATTTTCCTATTTAGAATAATCCTTTTGTCAAGAATTTTCATTCCTTTTAATTCTTTTGCTGCAATTTCTTCTATGCCTTGAATTGTGTGAGCGATGTATTTCATTTTACTTTAGAATTTTAAAATCTTTAAACTCATTTTTAAATTCTTGTTTTTTAATTATTATACTTTTTACTTTTGACAGTGGCGGGCCCACTTTGCAAAAATCTATCATTTGCTCTACTGATAGATCTGGTCCCTCGAAAACTGCTTCTAGTCTATCATTTTCAATATTTTTTACATAGCCTTTGATATTCAGTTCTAGGGCTTTTTTGTAAATAAAATATCTAAAATTCACACCTTGAACAATTCCAGAGATTAAGGCTAATGTACGTTGCATAAAGATTAAAGATATTTCCCAATATTTAAAACTTGCATATTAAAAATTATAAAAATAAAAAATTACTTAGCTAGGCTATAAACGGCCTTAAAGGAAACTACAACTGCTGCAACTGCAACAACAATTATAAAGTTGCTTAATGAAGCATCCAAGAAAGTTCCTATTCTTGGCAATAATGTGTCAATTGCTGTTAATCTTGCAGCTGAACTTACTACAACTAGGGCTACTGTGCCTATTAAAAATGGGGCAACTTCTTTTGTAGTTATATTATAAAAGCCAGTTACTAAACCTACTAAGACTAGAATAAAGACAAGCCATTCATTTTGTGACCATGTGAGGTCAAGGGCTGTGCCTATTCCCATAATAACTGCTATAATAACACCAATTGTGTAGAAAACATGGCCCAGTTTAGTGGTTGATCTTGCATAATTCTTTGCCATTAATACACCTCCTTTGATTTTTAAAGGATTATTTTATATATAAAACTTTCTAATGTTGTTTTTAGTACTTTCCAAATGTTTAATATGGTTTTTAATATTTAAATTTAAGCTTCTGTTCTTTCATTAGGGTTATATTTTTGTTCAGTTTTTCTAATTTCTATACCTGAAATGTAGACTATAGAACCCAGATAAGTATTCCAATCAATTATTGTTTGCTCAATAAATCTTTTTCTATCATCTAAATCTTCAGTTTCAGAAGGTTTTGTTGCTTGTAGAATTTCTTCTAGATGTAACCTGAGAAGAATTGTCAATTCTTTTTTTCCAGCTTGGTCAAGATTTAGGTTTTCTAATATAGGACTTTTTAGAGAATAAAATTTTCCTAATTTCTTGTATGCTGAATGAATTTCTAAACCCCCTCTTTTTAATCTGTCAATAATTTGCTGGTATTTAGGGTTGGTTCCTGTTTGAGCTGCTTCAGTAACTTTTGCCATATTCTTTTTGATAATAAAAAAATTTATAATGCTTTTGGTGCGTGGTTTCTTAATATTATATGGTAGACAATAACAAAATTTATAAACAACTGTGACTTGTATATAAATATGTCGCTGGAGTCTCTATTAAAAAAACGTGATGATGTTCATTCTAAGGCAGAGGAAGGTAGGGAACAGGTGATTCTACAAGAGAGGGGAGTTGATGCAGTAGAGAGAGGTATTAAAGATCAAATTAGCAGTGATTTCGCAAAGTTTGTTAAAGGGCTTAATAAAACTTTACCTGAGGATAAGAGAGTGACAAGATGGCATGTAAATTATGATGGTGGGATTAAGAGAGCTTTTATTACTATTATGGATTTGGGTGGTAAAGGTTATGAAAGTGAGAATGTTTCATGGCGGGATCCTGTTCCTTATTATTTAAAAGGCGTTGAGAGATTTGCTCAAGGTTATCCTGTTAAAGTTATTTTTGATATGCAAAATCATTCTTATTTAGACTGCTCTTTAGATGAGCTTAAATGAGTTGTTAGTCATTGATGAACTTTTTAGACTATTTAAATCCTATTAAAAGAGTGGCCTCTTGAGGGTTAAGCTTTAGGTTGTATTTTTTAATTAGAAAATTATGGACTTTTTCTGACGGCGATGAAGAAATGGAGTTTTTAATTTCTGGGAATAAGACAGGAGGTAATATTGGCATGGTTGAATTTTCTTTTTTTAATACAATTGGAGAGGGGGGGTCTCTAAAAGAGTTGTCATGAGAAACTATTAAAGTATGTGGCATTTTAAGGCATTCTATAACTCCAATATTCTTTTTATCTTCTAGATTTTGGATTATTAATTTGTCTTGAGAAGGGATTAGAATGTGGAATTTTAATCCTTTGATTTTTTTTAATTTGTTAATTATTTTTTGATTTTGCATCTTGACTTGTTTTATGTTAGCTTTAAAAATATTTTGCTATTTAATTTTTGGATAAAGATTTCTATCCATGAAAACTTTGGTGTTGATAATTGCGGTTGCTTTTTCTGATTCTATGATCTCTTTTGCTATGAGCAAAGAGGTGCCTAAGCAGATGAGCTCTTCTTTTAAAGATAAAACTGCAATCTGAGAATCTTTTTTAATGTCCGAAGTTAATTTTGAGATTGCATGAGTTCCAATTTGAGAGACGTGGAAAATATTACTAATTGAATT
>CAZCNK010000025.1:8474-13084 GCA_964500345.1 Candidatus Woesearchaeota archaeon
ATCATCTTGACTATGGTTCATTTCTGCATTAGAAATATTACTAATTGAATTGTCATGAACCCAGATTTTTGATAGGTGCGAAACTGCTACTTCTATTGGCTGAATTATCTTTTTTAACTCTTCTTCATTTCCTTCTTTATAGAATTCAAAAGAGTCTTTTAAGTCTTGCAAAGAGTGCCATTTTTTTTCTGTGAATGGGCCTGCTTTTGTTCTAATTAATTGAGACATGTGAGCTCCTGTTCCTAGTTTTTCTCCTAGCTGGTGGATTAATTTTCTTATATACGTTCCTGCTTGGCAGCCAACTTTAAATAAAACTTCTTTTTCTTCTATCTCTAAAATGTTTAGGTAGTAAATTTCTCTTTCTCTAATTTGTCTTTTTACTGCGCTTCTTACTGGTGGGAGTTGTTTGATTTTTCCTTGGAATTCTTTTATAATGGAAAGAATCTTTTCTTTATCTGCTAGTTTGTGGAGATGCATTAAAGCTATGTACTCTTTTCCTGCTGGCAATAGAGATTGAACTATCCTGGTTGCTTTTTGTAGAGCGATTGGTAAAACACCAGTAACATGAGGATCAAGGGTTCCACTATGTCCAGCTTTACTAATGCTTAGAATTTTTTTAACATAATCAGAGATCTGATGGGATGTTGGACCGCTAGGCTTGTTTAGATTTACGATACCGTATTCAATTAGTTGTGAAATTGGCCTATCTATTGGAAATGAACCATAAACCGGATTAGTTTTTGATTCTTTTTTAACTAAAATTTCTCTTTCTATTTTTTCAAAAGGAAGTTTTTCTTCCATTTCTTAGAACTATTTCTTTTTTTCGTGAATTGGTTTTTGGGATTTTGGGAAGACTCTTTTTAATCTTTCTATCTTTTTAAAACCTGGTTGAATCTTTTCTTCCATCATTTTTTCTTCTTCATGCTTCCCAATTTCTTTTTTGATTAGGGGTTTTTTAAGGGATTCTTCTTTTTCTTTTTCAAGAGTTTCTTTTTCTTCTTCTTCTACTTTTTCTTTTTCAGTTTCTTCTGCTTTTATTTCTGTTTTTTCTGAGTCTAGAACTTTGACTTTTTCTTCTAGTTCTTTCTCTTTTTTTAATTGGTCTTCTATTGGAATTGTTGAAAGCTCAACTTTATATTTTTGATCTTCTTTCCAGGCTTTGACTTTAATTTTCTTTGGGGGGTTTTTTCTTCCTTGGCTGTGAAGATGAATGTTGATGTTTGGGCTTATAATTATATCTCTGGTTTTAAGATGTTTGTAGAGGAACTTTTTTAGGGCTTTAACTGATTTTGAGGCTCTTTCATATCGAGGTACTTTTAATATTTCTCTTCTGAGAGGTACCGTAAAGATTTTTTCCTCTTTAATTGTTTGCTCTTTAACTTGTACCATAATTCACCACCTTCGGAATATTTTTTCGAGCTAGCTCTTTATATTTTTTAATTATTGCTGTATCAGAAACACAAATCGTAACTGGATCTTGTTTTGAAAAAATTGCTCTTGTATACTCACCAATCGTTTTTCTAAAATCTGCTGTAAATGTCTCTTCGTCGTATCCATCTTGATGATTTTTATATATAACTTTAAATAATTCAAGAATTGTATTGTCTTTTATAAGATTATCAAAAAAAGTAAATGCAATACCTTCATTTCTTTCTACTGTTTCGTCTGGCTTGTCTTTCTTGATATTATTAAAGAACTCTACTAAACTTGTAAAAAAATCACTAACTTTTAGCTCAAGGGCTTTTTGAAGAGCGGATCTTGTAGATGCTAATTCCTCTAGAGTTTTGGTTTTCATTTTTTATATTATGCCTTGATTTTTGTTCTTCTCCAGGATCTTTTAATTGCTGTATGCCTTCCTGGATGGATTCTTCTGCCTTTGCCATAGATTTTTGGGACTGTCCAAAAGGGGGCCCATTTAGTTTGCTTTAATCTTTTGGCTAATCTTTGTTTTTTTGCCGGATATTTTATTCTTGCCATGTTAAAAGCGTAATTTGAAATCTTTTTTTCCTTGATTTAGATGCAATAATAATTGCTTAAATTGGTCGTCTGTAAGCTTTTCTTGAAGCTGGCCAGATTGGATTAATTGATTTAGTATTAAAAGGATTTGGATTGCTTTATCTGGATTGGCTGTTTTGATGTTGCCATATCTTGAGATTGCTTCTTTGCTTAAGTATTGCTTTACAAATTTTTCGAGTTGCTCGATTTGTTTTTGAAGTTGAATTTGTTTTTCTAATTCTTCGTTCATTTTCTTTATTTTTTTGATAATTTGTCTAAAAAGCTCCTGCCTTTTTTTGTAATTGCTCTTCCTTTATGAGGGCCTTTTTGAGCTTGCTGGATTAAACCTGACTTTTCTAATTGCTGTAAGATATTCCTTATAATTTTTCCTGATGCTTTTCTGAATTCTTCTGGTTTGTGGCCTCGTATTTTTTTATTGCCGTATTTAACTCTTAGTTTATTGACACCTACTGGGCCATACATATAGATTTTTCTAAGCATTGAAGCTGCTCTTAAATAAAACCAGTCTTGAGTTTCTGGGGGTCTTGCTTTTCCTTCGCCAGTTTTTACAAATCTAGCCCAGTCTGGCATTTTAAGCTGCTTTTTTAATTCTTCTGATGTTCTCTTAATTAAAGTAGAGGCTTCTATATCAAATATGGTCGGCATTTTACAATAGGTTTTTTATAAAGATTTAAAAACGTTTCTTTTTGGCTTTTTTGGAATTAGGGGCTTTCTAGATAGATTGGTTCATTAGAAAGTTGAATTTGAGAGCAATCTTTGATTTCTGTGTTTGAGTCAATATTAGTGATTAACACTTGGCCTTGAATTTCATTACAAAAGTTTATTGATTGAGGGGAATCTGACCACGCTATGAAAATATCTTTATTATCTTTTTTGAACCTATAAATATTATCTCTGCTACTTACAAATTCTGAACCTTGAATCTTTTGGATTAAAAGTTTATAAGATTGGTAAGCATCTTCTCTATAATGCTCATTCTTTGGGTGATCTTCTAAAATATTTTCAGAGTCAGAATCAAAATAAGCTGAAGCTCCATTCGCAAAAGCAAAAGCCGCCCTTTTTGGAGTTTCAATAGCTTTTATCTGTGGGCTTTCTCCTGATTCGGTATTCCAAACAGGAAGATTAAACTGTGATGCAATATTAGTAACTTTTGCAAGTTGCTCAATATCGCAACCTTTAGGTCTATTGTTGCAGTGAAATCCTATTATATCAACATATCTTAAAGCATTAGTTTCTTTTAAATCAGGCAAACCAAATCTAATTGGATAATCCTCAGATTGCAATCTTGTAACCATATGATGCCCTGCTTCAATAGAAATTTTACATTCAGGGCAACTTCTTTTTACTGCTTCTGATGCAGATTTAAGTAGTTCTGAATACTGATCTACATCACCCATAAAAAAGCAACCACCTGGTTCGTTTTCAATTGCAAATATTTTTACTTTATTCTTTACTCTGTCAACAAGATTTCCTAAAAATTCTTTGTATTGATTTATATCTTTAGGAGGAAAGCTATTTTTTCCTTCTCCTTTTGTACCACCCTTTTCTCCTATTATTTCTAGCCTCTCGCCTTTTTCATTACAGTAATTAAGCTTCTCATTGTTTGGAGATGTTGCCCATTCTGCCTCTCCAGCCTTAACTATAAATATGGGATTTATATCTGTATTTGATATCTCATCTAAGAATTCATCAATCAATGAAAAATTATAATTATCATCTGTCTTTTCAATCTCATGCCACATTACTCTCATTATAACATAATCTGAACCTAAATCAGAAATTCTATCAATATACTCTTTTCTTGAACTTACTCCTTCCTTATCATCCTTCTCTTTATTAAGTAATCCTGTAACCTTGTTACCAAATCTTAATCCTTTTAGGTCTAACTCAGGTGGTTTTTCCACCCCATCTTTTTCTTCTTCTTTCTCTTTTATCATACATTTTTTATCTTCACATTTATAACCTTCAATGCAGCCACATTTTTCACAATCTTCAACTAATTCAAGATTTTTATTACAGAAAAATGGTTTGTTATTGGAGCAAGAATTTTTTTTAGTTCCATCGCTGCAGAATTTATCTTTTGTCTTTGCAGGTAAATTTAGGTAAAGGATAGCTAGCACCACTATAACTAATATAATTAATATAATCAATGCAAATAAAATTATTTTTTTGTTTGCCATTTTCTACTTTAGATTTTTATTGATTTTAGGAGATCTTTAGTATTTTTATATGTAAGGATTTTTATGGCTTTGTTTTTTGGTAGCCATTTATATGAGCTATGCTCTTTGATTTTTTGGTTTAGATTAATTTTTTCTTTTATATTTGTTTTTATTAGGTAGATGTTTTTTATTATAACCTTTCCTTTTCCTGGCCAAAACCAAGTGATTTTTTTATTTTTTATTTTTTTAATAACGTTAAAATTTTTTAAATTTGTTTCTTCTCTTATTCCTCTAATAAGAGCTTGGTAAGGAGTTTCGTTTTTCTTAATAGTTTCTTTAATAATTTCCCAGCCTTTCCATCTTAGAATTCTATGAAGTACTAAAAAGTAAGGTTTTTTATTTTTTATAACATAAATTACAGCCATAACTTTTTTT
>CAZCNK010000026.1:0-12494 GCA_964500345.1 Candidatus Woesearchaeota archaeon
GGTCACAATCTTACTGGTTGAGCAGAATGCAAGGATGGCTCTTGAGATGAGCGATAGGGCTTATGTTTTGGAAACTGGAAGGAATAAATTAGAAGGTACTGGGAAAGAGTTGCTAAATGATAAAAGGGTTCAACATTTGTATTTAGGGGGAGTTGTTTAGATTAATATCCAAATTTCTAAATTATTAAATCTGAAATAACTTTAGAGTAGTTAAAATGGAAATCTTTATAAACAACAAGACTTATATTAATAACAATATTAAAAGTATACATGAGGAAAATAAAACCAGTTAGAATGCCAAATTTAAGTGTAGATTTGAGTATACTTGATGTAAAATCTGAGGAAAGTGCATATCAAAGAGCTAGGCCATCACTTTTAAAAAATTATTTAGGCCAATGGGTTGCTTTTTATGGTGGTAAATTAATTGCTCGTGGAACTAATCCTTTAGATGTTACTATGGCAGCTAGCAGATTAGGAGTTCCATATTCTTATTTTACTAGAGTTGGATATGAAAGTAGTACAGATTTTAAGGTGAGGAGAGTAGAATTTCCTTACGACAGTAGCTATTCACCATTTTCAATTCCACGAGCGAATGTAAGTGTTTCTAATTTGCAACATACAAGGACAAAGGGTATAGAGGGAATAATTCTAGATACTGGTGCAGATGTTACATGCTTTCCAGTTCGAGAAGTAAGAGAGTTAGATCTTAAAGCTAGTGGCACCCACATATTTAGAAAATTTGGAGGAAATCCAGTTTTAAGTGTTTTTTATAATGGTGTTGTTTCAGTCAATAAAAGAGATTATCCATCTTTAATTCAAGCAGTAGAGGAAGATGAGTCTTTATTGGGAAGAGATGTCTTAAATCAAATGACTGTAACCTTTAATGGTAGAAAAGGAAAAACAACAATACACTAAAATTTTTATCAACAAAAAGATTTTCCACAATGACACATTGATTTTGCATTGGGATTTTGTACTTTAAAACCTGATTCTTGGAAACTTTCTATATAGTCAATTTTTGATCCATTTATGTTATTTGATATATGCTTATCTATAAAAACTTTTAATCCGCCAAAATTCAAGATTATATCATTTTTTGTTGGCTCTTTTTCCATTGCAAAATCATACAATAAACCAGAACAACCACCGGGAATAACTAGAACTCTGAGTCCATGATCTACTTTACCTTCTTTTTCCATTAATTCCTTTATTTTTGAAACTGCACTTTCTGTAAAGTCTATCATTTTACTTATTAATGTTTATATTGGTTTAAATATTTTTCTTTTTTGGATTTTTGATTTTTTTGATTTAATTTATTGAATTAATTTTTTTAAGCTCCTAGCAAGGCTCTTAATTCTTCACTTGCTTGCCAAGGTGGATCAAAAACAACTTCAACATTTACTTGATTTGCTCCTGCTTCTATTAACTTTTTCTTCACATCTTCAATAAGCCAGGGCCCATATGGACAAGCAGGTGTTGTAAGAGTCATTCTTATATTAACATTGTTATCATTTACTTCAACGTTGTAAACTAAACCAAGGGTTACTATATCTATCCTAATTTCTGGATCTTCTATCTTTTTTAAAGTTTCATTAACAATTTCTTTTGTTATCATTTTTTAATTTTTTATTTTTAATGATCTTAATTTGATTGATTTAATTGGGTTGAATTTCTTGGCTATTTTCATTTAACCAGCTATATCCTTTTTCTTCAAGTTGATTAGCTAGCTCATGATTACCGTGAATTATTATTTTTCCATCAAGCATAACATAAACTTTATCTGGTTTTATGTAATTTAAAATCCTTTGGTAATGCGTTACTAATAATACCCCTGTATTAGGGCTAATTAGTTTGTTAACACCATTAGCAACAGATTTTAAAGCATCAATATCTAATCCAGAGTCAGTTTCATCAAGTATTGCATATTCCGGTTGTAAAACAGCTAACTGTAAAATTTCAGATCTTTTCTTTTCTCCACCGGAGAAGCCGTCATTTAAGTAGCGATTCATAAAGCTTTTATCCATATTCAAAAGCTCCATCTTCTCAATTAAGAGTTTTCTAAATTCTCCAACGCTTATTTTTGAATTTCTTAATGAATTTAAAGCTGTTCTTAAGAAATTTGCTACTGAAACTCCTGAGACTTCAATTGGGTACTGAAAAGATAAAAACAATCCTAGTTTTGCTCTTTCATTAGGCTCCATATTTGTAATGTTAGCACCTTTAAAAATTATTTCTCCTTTTTCAATTTTGTATTTTGGATGGCCCATTAAAGTGTATGCTAAGGTTGATTTTCCTGAACCATTTGGGCCCATAATTACAGCTACTTTACCTTTTTCTAGCTCTAGATTTATTCCTTTAATTATTTCTTTACCTTCTACACTTACATGCAAGTCCTTAATGATAAGATCTGCCATTTTGCTTTAGATTATTTAATTTGTAATTTGTTTGTATGATTTAATATTTCTGCATTATTAACACCATAAATTCCTTTCTTTAATGCAACTAAGCTTAGTAGTGCACATTTTACTCTTATTGGGCTTAAATTTATTGAAAGCATATCAAATATGTCTTGATTTTTGAGATTTTTAATGAATCCTGTATCCTGATTTTTAATTTTTTCTGAAAGCATTGAAGCAGATGCTATGCTAATTGCACATCCTTTTGCAATAAATTTTACATCTTTTACTTTATTTGAATTTAGCTTTATCATTATCTCAATCTCATCACCGCATAATGGGTTTGAGTCATGAAATCTAATGTCTGGATTTTCTATTTTTCCAAAGTTCCTTGGATTTTTATAATGATCCAAGATTTCTTCCATGTAAATGTCCATTTAAACATCACGATTTTTGTTTTTTATTTTACTTGTTTTGATCTTTTCTTTTTTAGCTAAATACTTTTTTAACTTCTTTAAGACCTTCAACTAATTTATCAACTTCATCTTTTGTATTGTAAAAATAAAATGATGCTCTTGCTGTACCTGAAACTTTTAGTAGGGACATTAAAGGCATAGCACAATGATGACCTCCTCTAACAGCAATGCCAAATTTGTCTAGTATTGTACAAACATCATGCGCATGAATATTGTTAAGATTAAATGAGATTATTGATGCTCCATTTTCAGGAGAATAAATTTTAATACTATCTATTTTGCTAAGCTTTTCAATTGCATAATCTCTAAGCTCTTTTTCATATACTCTAATTTTTTCAAGACCGATATTATTAAGGTAATCTACAGCTACACCAAAAGCAATACCATCTGCAATATTTTGAGTACCTGCTTCAAATTTCCAAGGCAGATCATTAAATTCTGTATCTGAAAAAGTTACTCTTTTTATCATATCTCCTCCGTAATTAAACGGCTGTAAATTTTCTAGTAATTGCTGTTTTCCATAAAGGACACCAACACCAGTTGGGCCTAGCATTTTATGACTAGAGAAAGCAATAAAATCTGCATTGATTTCTTTTACATCTACTTCCATATGCGGTACACTTTGAGCAGCATCAACTATAAATATAGAGTTATTTTCTTTTGCAATTTTCCCTATTTCTTTAACTGGATTTATTGTTCCTAAGACATTTGAGATGTGCGAAACTGAGATGATTTTTGTTTTATCTGTAATTTCCAAATTATTTAGATCTAGCTCATATGTATTACGATTTAATTTAATGAATTTTAATTTGGTTCCTGTTTGCTTTGCAATTTGCTGCCAAGGTACAAAGTTTGAATGGTGTTCTAATTCTGTTATTAAGATTTCGTCATCTTTTTTAAGAGGTAGAGTTTTTGAGAGAGAATATGCTAAAAGATTTACTGACTCTGTTGTTGATCTTGTGAAAATAGTCTCTTCAAAATTTGCATTTATTAAATCAGCAACTTTTTCATGAGCCTGCTCATAAGCTATTGTTGCCTCTTCACTTATTTTATAAACTCCACGATGTATATTTGCATTGTAATTTTTATAATACTCGCTAATTGCGTTAATTACTGGAAGAGGTTTTTGAGTTGTAGAGGCATTATCTAGATAAACTAGTTTGTTTCCATTTACTACTCTTTTAAGTATTGGAAATTCTTCTCTTATCTTTTCTACGTCCAAAATATTTTGAGTTAACTGAGTTGATTGTTTCATTTTAGTTTGTTAAATTTTCAATTTCTAGGTCTTCAATTTCACCAAATTGATTCTGATTCATCTTCATGATTATTGTTTTCTGAAGTTCCTTTTTGATATAGGAAATAAAAATTTTGTTTAGCATCGGTGCAAAGAACGCTTGAACTATTGTTGAGACTGCTTGGTCTTTTGATAATCCTCTTGACATCAGATAAAAAAGTTTTTCGGAGTCAACTTGGCCTATTGTTGCTCCGTGAGTACATTTAACATCATGATTTTCTATTTCTAATTTTGGTATTGAATCTGTTTTTGCATCCTCGCTGATTAATAAGGTATCTTCTTTTTGATAACCATCACTCCCAAATGCATTGCTTTCTACTCTTATAGATCCATGATAAATAGCCTTACTATAGCCATTTAGAACACCTCTAGTTAACATATCTGATTTTGTATGGGGAGCATTGTGAACAGAGGAAGCTGAAATGTTAAATTGCTGAGAAGATGAACCAAAGAACATTCCATAAGTATTGCATATAGATCCTTCTCCATTTAAATTTGTCAATGTTGAGGAATTCGTAAATAAACTGCCAGTGCAGCAATCTAACCAATTTACTTCTGAATTATTTTTTAAATCAGCAATTTTTCTTGTAAAGTTATATGTTGATTCTGAAAGATTTTGAATAGATGCAAAATTAATTTTTGAATTATCTTCGCAAATTATATATATTAATTTTGAGTTAAGGTATTTTCCTGATGTATTATTCTCAATTATTGTGGCATCACTTTCTTTATCACAGTACACAATTAAAAATTCAGAATTATCTGAATTTGATTTTGATTCAATTTGAATTGGCACCTTTGATTTGTAATTCTTTGGGATTACTAGGAATTTTGGTGTTGAGATTGAAATTGTAAATGTATCAAATTTATCAAATTTATCAAAATTCTTTAAAAGTAAATCATTTATTTTCATTGAAATTTTTTCTTCGATTTCATTTGCATTTAGAATTTTAATTCCATTTGATTTGAAAATAGTTTCATCTTTTATATTATTTTTTATATTATCTAAGTTGAGATTATCAAATGAAAAATTGCAATCTAGATTCGTTGACAAACCATATCTAAATGTTGGTTGTTCAAGATCCAAGAATTTTCTAAAAGCAGATAGTCTAATTTTCTTCAACCAACTTGGATCATTGTTTTCTCTAGATAAATCCTCTACATCTTTAATTGCTAACGATTTTATATTTTTCATTTTTGTTTTTAGATTTTTATTTTTAAATTTTAAAATTTCAAATTCTGTTTGGAAGAACTATCCTAATGATCCCTCCATCTCCAGCTCAATTAATCTATTTAATTCAACTGCGTATTCAATTGGTAGAGCCTTTACAACTGGTTCTATAAAACCAGAAACAATCATTTGCCTAGCTTGTTCTTTAGAAAGACCACGAGACATTAGATAGAATAATTGCTCTTCTCCAATCTTGCTAACAGTAGCTTCATGCTCAATAGAAACTTTGCTATTGTCAATATCCATGTATGGGATTGTATTTGATTTTGAGATATTATCTGCCATTAAGGCATCGCATTGAACATTTATTTTACAATTAAATGCGTTTGGTGCAACTGAAACTATCCCACGATAAGTTGTAATGCCACCATCTTTACTGATGCTCTTAGATCTAATTGTTGAAGAAGTATTTGGAGCCATATGATGAACTTTTGCTCCTGTATCTTGATTTTGGCCTTGGCCTGCAAAAGCTATTCCAAGAAAATCTGATCTTGCGTTTTTACCTTTTAAAATACTGCAAGGATAGAGCAGTGTGCATTTTGAGCCCATATTTCCATTTATCCATTCTATAATTCCATTTTCATCAACAATTGCTCTTTTTGTGTTTAGATTGTAAGTATTCTTACTCCAATTCTCAACACTATTGTAGCGAGCTCTTGCTCCTTTATGAACAAAAATTTCTACACAACCTGCGTGAAGAGAGTTTTGAGAGTATTGCGGAGCACTACAGCCCTCGGCGTAACTCACTTCAGCGCCTGGCTCAACGATTATTAAAGTATGCTCAAATTGACCACTTGCTGCTTCATTCATTCTGAAGTAAGCTTGCAATGGCAATTCTACTTTTACATCTTTCGGAACAAATAAAAATGTGCCCCCGCTCCATACGGCTCCATGCAATGCAGCAAACTTATGTAAAGTAGGTGGAACACATTTCATAAAATATTTTTTCATTAATTCGGGATATTCTCTTAATGCAAAATCACAGTCCTCAAAAATAACTCCTTTTTCTTCCCATTCTTTTTTTAGATTGTGATACACTATCGCTGAATCAAATTGTGCTCCTGCTCCACCAAGAGCTTTTTGCTCTGCTTCTGGAATTCCAAGTCTGTCAAATGTTTTTTTTATCTCTGGTGGTAATTGATCCCAGTTTTTAGTTCTTGCAGCATCTGGTTTTTGATAATAAGTAATCTTATTCAAATCTAAACCAGCTAGACTTGGAGAGCCTTCCCAAACAGGCATTTTTAGTTTATGGAAGATTTCTAAGCATTTTAATCTGAAGCTTAACATCCATTCAGGTTCATTTTTATCATTTGATATTGTTTCAACTACCTCTTTTGTCAAGCCGGGTTCTGTTTTTAAGATGTATTTAGATTTTGCAATATGATCATATCTTTCTCTATTTATTTCAAAAATCTCTTTTGATTCTTTTGCCATTTTTTACCTCGTAGGAATTTCCATTTTTATATTTCTCAAACTCTCAACAATTTCTCTAAAAACTTTTACAACTTTTTCAATATCTTCTATATTATTATCTCTGCCTAATGTGAATCTTATGCTTGATTTTTCTTTTCCTGGATTTATTGCTTTGATAACATGGGAATATTGGAATTTTGATGCTGTGCATGCACTTCCTGTTGAAGCGCAAATTCCGTGTTCATTTAGCATCATAATTATTGTTTCAGCTTCTGCGCTATTAACAGAAACATTAATATTATTCGGCAATCTTTTTTCAAGGCTTCCATTTACCTCAACGCCTTCAAGATCAAGCAATTCTCTGATCATGAAGTCTCTTAACTTTACTAGTCTAATATTTTCTTCTTCTCTTTTTTCAGATACAATTTCTAATGCAAGAGCAAATCCCATGATTGCAGGCAGATTTTCAGAACCACTTCTAAGATTATTTTCTTGACCACCGCCAAAGATTATTGGTTTAATGACTGTGCCACTTCTAACATATAAGACTGCGACACCTTTTGGGCCATAGATTTTATTTCCATTTAGAGTTAATAAATCAACGCCGATATCATTTACATTTAAATCAAGATAGCAAGGAGCTTGAGATGCATCAACATGAAAGACAATATTTTTCTCTTTGGCTATTTTTCCAATTTCTTTTATTGGTTGTATTGTTCCAATCTCGTTATTTGCATACATAACAGAAATCAAAACTGTTTCTTTAGTAATTGCATTTTTAATTTTATTAACATTAACAATTCCAGATTTATCAACATCCAAATAAGTTATTTTAAATCCTTCTTTTTCAAGGGCTTCACAAGATTTTAAAACAGCATCATGCTCAATTTTTGTTGTTATAATGTGATTTCCCTTGTCTTTATTTGCTCTAGCTGTTCCTAAGATTGCAATGTTAACAGATTCTGTTCCACCTGATGTAAAAATAATTTCTTTAGCTTTACAATTTAGAATTTTAGCAACTCTAAATCTTGCATCATCTAAAGCAGATTTGGATTTTAATCCAGCTAAATTTATGCTGCCAGGATTTCCATATTCTTCAGAGTAATATTTATCCATTTCTCTTTTTACTTCAGCGTCTATTGGGGTAGATGCTGCATGATCTAAATAAATTGTTTTCATATTTTCATCTTTCTGAATTTGGTTTTTTAATCTAAATTTTAATTAATGACAAATTTCTAATTTACCACAACCAGTGATTTCTGGGGTGCATTTTTCTGGGATATTTGCTATTTTCTTATGTATTGAGCATATTTCCCCTGTTTCTCTTATTAATTTTAATACTTTGTTTGTTTCTCTCACTAAGTCAACTTGATTTTTCACTTGAGATGCACTTTTTCTTATTTCATTTTCAATGTTTTCGCTGAATTTTATTAGAGAAGCTCTCCTATTGCTTAGGTACTGACTAACAGTTGATTCTTGTATACAAAGCAAAGAGGCAATTTCTTTTTGACTTATACCCTTTTCTTTCATAAAAACAGCAAAATACTTTCTAATTGTGGGTATTATATAATAAACTTCAATTTCCTGAGGCATAATTAGTTGTAAATTCGCCATGGTGAACTCACCTCAGGCTTTTAGAAATAACGAGCTTATTTAAAGTTTTCTATAGTGAAGTAGATAAGTTGTTTTTATATTTAAATTTGGTTTTAAACATAGTAAGGTGTGTTGTAGCTACCTGAGATGAAATTGGTTTGGAGGGTAAAATAGAACAAAGTTAGCTATTATAGTTGATTTTGGAAAGTTGCAATGTATCTCAATAGATAACTATATAAATTAGTTCAAAGTCTAGAACAAAAATGTCAAGAACAATTCAAATTGGTGGTTCTGAAGAAGTAATGGCTATGTTTGGAAGACCAGGAGAATTTTATAGAGGCAGATGGAAAGATGTTAAAATAACCGGGTTAGGTAAAGACGAAGACACCCCCTTGGAGATTAGAGCTGCTTTAGTTGGGTTAAATATTCCAACCATCTTTACAAAAGAATCAATCGAAAAACAAACAGGTGCTACTTTTCCAATACCAAACGGATCTAGACTTGCATATGCTGACGATGTTATTGATGCTCTTAAATCTGCTGGAAAACATAGAGAAGCTGAACAGTTACGTGCCATCGCAAAGAGTTCTCTTGATATGTATGTTGTTGATACAACTTACGAATTACTTTCTCGGTCTTAAAATCCAAACTAGAGAACCAGCTCTTACCTTTTCTACTCCCGACGACTTTCTCACTAACGTTCGAATCGCTCCAAGTTTTCGTGAGAATATAACACTGATTACAATCCAAAAACCTCGTGAACTATGGTAATTATTGAACCTGGTTCTAAACTTTCTGATATATTAACTTGGCCATTGTCGTGCCATTTCTCACCTTTTATGACAAATCTCTCGCAGAAACACTCAACATCCACGAAATTCTTTAAAGAGATGGGTTTTATCTCATGCAAAGAGCTAATAAAGTTTAATTTTTTTCTATCTTTATTTTCTATTAAAAAAAACACATCTTCAGAGCTACCTGGTTTTGTAATTAATGCATTATCATGAATTTCTTTTCCATCTTTTAGAACTTTAACTTCTTCGTTAAAATTATTGTATTTAAATTCAAAAACAATCGCAACTTCATCTTCTTTAAGATGAGACAACAAGACATGGTGCTCTTTTGAAATTTCTGAGCCAAATCTAATCAAACCAAGAAAGATATAATGAACTGAGAGGAAAATTAATGTTACTAATAATATAAAGATAAATCTTTTTTTGGCTGAGTGAGTGAATTTAAAAATAAAAAATAGCGAGAACAAAATTAAAAATAAAGTTGAGTATACTGCAGCTTTGTAGATAAAGTTTTTGCTGTAAATTTCTGAGAATGTTTCATGAGAGAGAACATTTTGGGATAAAATTGCAAGTAGTAGCAAAGTTAAGACAATGAAAGATGATTTCATCCTAACACCTGAACAAAAGATGTTGCGATTGTTTAAAAGTTTAATGCTTTTTTACCTAAGCTTTAAATCTTTTAAAAAATGTGAGAAGATTCATAATCAGATCAAATATCTTTAATTGTATATATCTGTATTCTGAATCATAGAAGTTTTTATAAATGATGAACAAGAGAAGATTTTAACTGTATGAATAGTAGTTTAGTTGGTTTTTTACCTGACAAACAGGCTTCGCTGGTTATAGGAGCGCAGTGGGGGGATGAAGGAAAGGGAAAGATTGTTGATTCTTTATCAGCTCACGCAGATTGTATAGTTAGATTTCAAGGCGGGGCGAATGCTGGTCATACTGTTGTTGTTGATGACCATACTGAACCTTATAAATTGCATATAATTCCTTCTGGAATAATAAGAGGAAGACAATGTGTTATTGCTGAGGGTGTGGCAGTAAGTACTTCTATATTGGTGAGAGAAATTGAAGGCTTAGAGAGGAGAGGGATTAATGTTAATGGTAATCTTGCTGTTAGCCTAAATGCCTGTGCGGTGATGCCTTATCATGTTGATTTAGATGTGGCTAGGGAAAAGAGTGGAAATGGCATCGGAACAACTAAGAAAGGAATTGGACCTTTTTATGAAGATAAAGAAAGAGGACTTGCTATAAGTTTAGAAGATATCTTAAGAGCAGAGCATGATCAAAGCATAAGAGAAAGATGGAAAGAGATTTATGAGGCTAAAGTAAGGGAAATAATAGAGCTAGATAAGCAATACCAACCGAGAGAGTTTAGCAGCATAATGAGTGAAGTTTTAAAGGATATAAAAGAATTAGAAAAAAGAAGAGTTTTAAGAAATACTTCAGAGTTATTGTATAGAATTTTGAGAAAAGGACAAAAAGTTATTTTTGAAGGAGCTCAAGGTGTTTTACTATGCAAAGAGCATGGAACTAGGCCTTATGTAACAAAATCACATTCTTGTGGAAGAAATTTGAGTTTTGATGCTGGAATCTTAGAAGATTTTTTAACTGATTTATATGTAATTGCAGTTGCAAAGGCTTACACAACAAGAGTTGGAGATGGTCCATTTCCAACAGAGATTTTTGGAGATTTGGCTAATTTTATCAGAGATAAAGGAAAGGAATATGGTACAACTACTGGAAGAGCTAGAAGAGTTGGATGGTTAGACACTGTTGGACTAAGATACTCTAGAGGTGTTGCTAGAGTAAATGAGTGGATATTAACAAAAGGAGATGTACTTAGTGGTTTAGAATCGTTAAGAATAGCTACTAAATACAGGTTTGATGGCGAAGAAGTTTGTGATTTTAATTTTTCAGATGGAGCAAGAGTTGCGCAGTGTCAGCCAGTTTACTCTGAGATGGCTGGATTCAAACAAGCAGCAACTAATGGTGAGGTTACAAAAGATTTTAGAAGATATGTTGATAGAATAAGAGAATTAACAGACTTACCTATTAGATTAGTTACTCATGGAGCTGAGAGAAATAAGTTTGTTTTAATTTAATAAGCTAATTTTAGTCTTAATAACTTAATTTCTATAAGGGGAGAGTTATAACTCTTATTCTATTTACCTCGACAACACAAAATGACCTCTCAAAATCTATTTTCGTAGCAAGAACTTTTTTAAGCATGAATGTAACATGATCAACAGACTGAGGATGGATTCTAAGAAGGATTACACCATTATTTTGCTTTTTTAATTTAAATATCATTTCACCGAAATCTTTATCAAAAGTAATCAATATTCTTTTTTCATAATTTGCTATAGAAAGGACTGTTTAATCATCAGAGCCCAAAAGCGAAAGATTTAAATATTTAAACATAATTATGTTTTTTAACATGAGGAGGCAAAAATGGTAAGCGTAACTTTGGCAATTCCGGAAGAGGTCAAGAAACGTATGGAACAATTTCCAGAAATCAACTGGTCTGGATTTGTTCGAAAAGCAATTATTCAGAAAACTGAAGAATTAACTTGGGAAGAACAAATGATTAAGGAATTAAAGAAAGAGGAAGAAATAACTGATTGGGCAGTCAAGTTACAACGGGCTGGTAGACGAGGTAGGCTTGAAGCATTGAAAAAGAAAGGTCTGATCTAAATGAGAATTGTTGTTGATACCAATATCTTGTTCACTTTCTTTTGGAAAAAATCGGTTTTTCATAAAATTTCTATCAAACAAGATTTTGATTTAATTGCTCCAGAGTTTGCTTTGGAAGAAATCAATAAGCACAAAATTGAAATTATGAAGAAAACTGAAATAACAGAACAAGAATTTAGAGATTTAAGAAAAGAATTAGCCATAAGGGTTGAGTTTATTCCTTTAGAAGAATATGCATCCTATTTTAAGCAAGCAATTTCTCTTGCAAAGGAAATTCCAGAAGAACTACGTGACGGGTTTCTTGATGATATAGATTTTATTGCGTTAGCATTAAAAGAGAAATGTCCTTTATGGACGCATGATACATTGTTAAAAAAACAGTCAAGTATAAAAATTTTTGAAACTAAAGAAGTTATTAAACTACTTAACAATGGGTCATAAATCAAATCAGCTGCAACAAAGATGTTTTTGGATGCGTATTGTCACTGATTTCAATCTACTCTTTTCCGCTTTAATTAAGGATTTTATGAAGCGGAAGCTTTATAAATAAGATTGTTCTTACTATTCTTATCATTGTGAGGTTCTAAAATGGAA
>CAZCNK010000027.1:0-11988 GCA_964500345.1 Candidatus Woesearchaeota archaeon
ATAATATTCTCTCGCCACAAACAAAAACATCAAGCTGCACATGCCAATGAACAACATCTTTAATATAAGGCCCTTCATTCCCATCCCCATCTTTATTTCCACCAAAAAAACTAATCATTAAATAAATAAAATAACCAGCTAATAAAACAATTACCCCAATAACGCAATACGTTATAATTTTTTTCCTTTTTTTTCGGGATTCAACTTTCTCTTCGTCTTTTCTTTTCTCCTCTTCTCTCTTCAATTTCTTCAACTCTCTCAACTCATGCTTAGTTAATCTTCCCTCTTCACTAGTTTTGCTTTCCTGATTCATTTCTTCTTCCATTTTAACCCCATCAAAACCCCAACAACAATTCCAATTAGCAACATTACTACCCCATAAAAATCTTTCCTTTTCTCTTTAACTTCAATCAAAAAATCAACATTATACTTCTCCTTAACTTCCTCAATACTAAATTCAACAACAACATCATAAACACCACTATCCTCAAATCTCTTCTTTACCTCTAAAATCCCATCCTCAACCTCAAACCTTTCCTCATCAAAAAAATCTTCTTTCTCTATCTTCAAATTCACATCTAAATCTTTTAAAAATTCACTTCCATTAACAAAAGAAAAAACTATAGACATTTCCTCATTTTCAAAAGGGCTAATTGGACTGCTAGACATTAAAACTTTATAATTAGTTCCATGAACAAACTGCCAGCACCCAGAATTTGCCGTAACAAATAAAAATAAATTTAAAAAAAATACAAACCCCAAAAAAAACACAAAAATTTTTCTCATTATTGCATTATTTCTCTTCTATTTTCTACGAGTAATTTTTTGATAAAGACAAATAGCTAAAAAAATCAAAATAATAATTACTAGTATGTTTATTAAAGATCCAAAAAACATACCAAATCCACCCATAGCCATTCCATCACCCATCATAAAGCACATTTTAAACCTCCTTTTCTAATAACATATAAAACTACTAATTTTCTAAATGCTTTTTATGTTTCTCAACACCACTATGATGCTCTCCATGCTCGCCACAACTATCACTTAAATCCCAAACCATTGCAACATCCTCGGCATTAAAGTTATATTTTGTAATCAAAAGCTTCGCCAGTCCATTATACATATACCATTTCCAACACTTGCAACAGCAAGGCCCTCCTTCATTTGACATCTCACTAGCTTCATCTAAAATTTTCTGTTGCTCACTAGTCAAAATTATATCTTTATCATACTGTATTAACTTCTTTGCTAACTCAACTGGAACATTATAAGGATCTTTTGGAATTTCTGGAATATCTTCATATTCCTCTAAAGCTTTTAATTGCTCCTCATACATATGCACGCTTTTTAATACGCCGCAACATTGGCCCCCAAGATTTTTATCAGTATCTGACATTCTCAAAACATTATCAGCTCCAAAACAACTAATAGTTAGCTCATCCAACAAAATTAATCTGTCATCAACACTTTTGGTCAATCCCTCACTCTGCTCATAATACAATTTCTTAGCTGTTGCAGTTGACAATTTATTATATCTCTCAACTATGGGGTTATCTTTTAAATCTTTTTTCTCATAATTCTTAAAAATTAAAAAAACAGCAATTAAAAGTATCAAACACAATACAATAATTAAGTCTTTATTAAATCCTTTTAATATACTATTTCTTCTCATTTTCTCATCACTTTTTCACAATATTTAAATTCCCCAATATAAATAGCTTATGGCATAAACGAAATCAAATAAAAGGCTTTTCTTTAAAAAACAAGGAAAAATTAATCCTATTTCCGTTCACAGGGAATGATTTATTCCTTTTAATATCACCTTATCTTATTTTTGTCTTGTTTATTAAATCCTTAATTGTCTATTATAAAAATATAAAAAACTATAAGCTGCATCCAGCTTTCTCTGCCAATAAATTAAACTCCATTACTCCTACTACAACACTGCCGTCAGGAAACTTCCATGTTGGATACTTATCTATCTTCTCCTCAATGCATAAAGTTGATTGCTCATTCTCTCCTCTTGGATCACACTCAACATAAACACCTCTGCTCTTAATCACATCATAAGCCTCTTTTCCAAACATTCTCTCCTGCTTGCCACAATTTGGACACCAAAAAGCTCCATATTCCTTAACATTTTTATCAGCTAAACAATTTGCCAAATTAACTAATTGCTCTGTACTATATTGCTGCTTACTGCACGCCATCAAAAAAATAACACTCAAAGTCAAAATCAAAAATAAAATCTTTTTCATCATCTCACCCCATTTATTTTTTCATTCATCTTCTTAATAATAAATCAAACTTCTCCTTAAACTTTTCATAAGGCTGAGCTCCAACAAACTGCTCTCCATTAATGTAAAACGTTGGTGTTCCAGTAGTGTTATAAAATTCACATTCTTTCCTATCTTTCTCAACTTCTTCTCTCTGCTTTCCAATTTTATCTTTAATACACTTCTCAAATTCAAAAAGATCTAACTTAAGTTCCTCAGCAAAAATCTTAAACACAGTATTTGGATGTTTTATTCCTGACCATGATTCCTGATTTTTAAAAATCTCGTCATGCATCTCCCAATATTTACCCTGTTCACCAGCACAATTTGCGGCAATTGCAGCCTCATCAGCTTTCTCATGAAACTCCAAAGGAAAATCTCTATAAGTATATTTAACTAATCCCTTATCAATGTAATCTTTCTTAATCAAAGGAAGACTCTCTTCAAAGAATTTCTTACAAAAAGGACATTGATAATCCTCACAACTAACCATCTTTATCTTAGCATCATCTTCTCCTAAATATGGATCATCATCCTCGCTAACTTCCTCAAATACACTCCTTTCATTTCTAAAACCGCCAGTTGCAATATAAGCCAAAAAAATAACACCTAAAATCAAAGCAAAATACGTCCACAAATTTGTTTCATCAACCTTAAATCTAAATTTTCTTTTTCCTTTTCTTTTTCCCATTTTTCTCTTGCCTATTCAAAACCAAATCTTTTCTTCCTCTTCATCATAAATCAATCCTGAAATAGTATTTTTAAATATTTTGATTCTTAATAATATCCAAAAACCATATTTAAGTTTTATTTAAAGCTCTACGATACATCGCGATGTGTTGCATATAAAAAAGCTGCATCGTAATTATATTTCTTAATTATCTTAATTGTTTCCTGAAATAAATCATTTGATTTAATCTTTCTCTTACCTCTTACAATCTTCAACACATCTCTTACAACTTCTTTTGCTATTTTATCTGAATAACTTTTATCTAAGTGCGCATTCATGCAAGATCTATAAGCTGTATTATAAACCTTTTTCTTATCAAAATCCTCAATCCTTCCATCCCTTTTAATGACTTTCATTTTGTCCAAATTTCTCTAACCAAGATTTATTGAACCATTTGCAATCAGCATTAATAAAATACCCAATGAAACCATCAAAATACCTGCTGCAAGTCTCATGTATTTCCTATTCTCTTGCTTCCATCTTTTAATGTTTTGAATCTTTGTTCCAAAAATAACAGCAAATAGTATTATAAGTAAAGGTAATACAAAGATAATGTTATAAATAAGAAGCAAATAAACAGCTTCAATATTAAAATCTTTTGCAAGTAGTGAAGTAATTGCTAAATAAGGACCACCTGTACAAGGCAGTTCAACCGCAGATACAAAAGCGCCTAACAAAATAACTCCAGGTATAGTAGTATTCTTAGCATATTTTTCAATAGCCTTAACTTTAGATATAGGAATACTTAAACTAAATCCTAAAGAATACCAAAAATAATCTTTAATCTCAACTAATCCCCCCGCTATAACAACTAAAGCTATTCCCATTGAAATGTATTCTGTCAATTTAAGTGGTATCTGATGTAGAAATGCAGTAAGCCCTAAACCAGCAAAAAAATAAACAACATAAACAGAAAATATATATATCAATCCAATAAATAACATCTTTCTTCTATTATGAGACATAACCACTAAGGTAGATATTAATAATATTAATACACCTATAGCGCAAGGATTAATAGAATCAATTAAAGCAGTTACTACAACAGTCCCAAGTTTTGGTAAGCTTGTTAATACCATTTTTAGATCTTTACATATTCTTTGATATCATTTCCCAAATGTTATTTTTATTCTATCTCCCGGCGGCACATCAGGATAAGGTGAAATTAAATAATCTCTAAACTCAAAGTTTTCTTCACCATTCACAAACATTCTAACTTTTCCAACACTACCATCAGGACAAAGATCTCCATCTTTCATATTAGCTATCATTGACTCTGAAAACTCCACACCAACAGAATCAAAAAATTCACCAAGCGTAGCATCATGCCTATTCATAACTACTCCTTCAATATGCATTCGCATATCATTATGATGATGTACTGATTCAGTTCCAACTTTATTTCTCAACCCTTTGCTTTCAGGAAGAAAAAATTTCTCTCCACAAACCCCAATCTCAATATCAGCGTGCCAATGCACAGGTCCTTTTGTCCAAGAAACTAGATTAATATAAATCGCTGAAAAAAGAATATACAAAGAAACAAAGGCCGTAATAATAACAATAGCTATAAAAATTATCCTCTTTACCCTTTCCAATTCTTTTTTACGTCTTAAATTTTTCTCAAAATGGTGTACTATTAAAACACCCAGAAGAATTGCAGCAACTGGCAAAAAAATCAAAAAGTAAGGATTGTTAAAAATATCTTTTTCTTGGACTTCAGCATGCCCATAGACTTCTACAGAATAAACTACAAAAAAAGAAACCAAGATAATAAATCCAATAAAATACCTTCTTTTTCTTAAATCTTTATTTCTAATTTTAAGCACCTCTTTTTTTATTTTTATCTTTTTCCAACCCAAAATATTTTTTTCTCTTTTCAAATATCTTTTGCTCAATGCCTTTTATGATATTTTTCTTTAACATAAATAATTAAACTCACTAAAACAAACAATCCACCTATTATCATAAAATAAAAACTATAGCTTTGCACTTGTTTAAAAGGAACTCCGGCTATAACTAGACCGCTATTAAATAACATTATCTTTCCTGATATGCATCTCCTTTTAAAATAAATGAATAAAGTAACAAGCAATAATAAAAAAGCAATAATCCAAAAAGGAAGTGCAACTTTAGTCAAGAATAAAAGAGGCATTCCCACAACACTAATCCCAATCAAAGCAAGCATAGCAATTAAAATTAAGCAAATATTATGGCAAACTTGATAACTTCCTAAAAAACTCAAAATTCCAGATACACCCCCGGATAATCCAATCACCTTCTCCCTAATTTTATTCGTTTTTTTCATTTCAATCTTCTTTTAATCTTAATCTTATATCCAATCTTACATAATTTAGGATCATTCACCAAACTTACTATTGAAAAAATTAATAACCCAATCCCAATGATTTTTAACTCCAGCCCATAAAATGGCAAAGCTGCAATTACTGATGCTAATCCTAGATAAGATGCTAAAGTAACACTACATGCAGCACATCCACCAGCTACTGCGCCTCCAGAAGAACCAATTACACCAGTAATTGAAGCAGAACTTAAAATTGATCTTATCTTATCATATCTAAAAACTAGCAAGGCAACATAAAAACCAAACAAAATTGAGATTAAAACATCAAAAATCACAAAAACATAAGCATGAACTATTCCCAAATTTCCAGCAGTAACTGCAAAGTTTGTAAAATAATAAAACAAAGTTCCTATCAAACTAGCAGACATCACAAAAATCAGCAAATACTTTTTATTACTAAAAACATTACCTATTCCAAATAAATTTTTTTTAATAAAATTTCTCATTTTTAAATTAAATTAAAATTAAATTACATATTTAATGATTTTTAGCAAAATCAGTAATTGAATTTAATTCATCAGTCAAATCTGAATCTTTCTTCCAATAACTGATAAGTATCTTATCCAAATCTTTAAAAACATAATTCTCAAATTCATTATTTTCTTTACCATTAACATAAAACTTCAAACTATTTTCGTCACTATTGCAATATTTCTTATTATTCTCTAAAACCAAGCAATCCCTATCAAATCTCATTCCAATGCTCTCGAAAAAAATCCATAAAGGAACTCCAGAAGCATGCATATGAATCACATCTCCGGTCTTCTCAGGCAATAAATTTCCAGAATCAACATGAATAAAACTACTCACCCCCAAATTATTTCTCATTCTCTCCATATGTGCCTTATCTGAAAAATCTACAATCTTTCCATTCACATAAATTTTCCAATCAGCATGGATATGCTCAGATCCTAATACCCCAATTTTAGAAGATGAATCCATATTGCATTCTAACTGCCCACTATCCATGCAAATCTCTACATTCATCCCACAAGAATCACATTTTCCATCATTATCTTTATCCATAAACTTCCTAGCTAGATCTCTATCAAATGAAGTTAAAGATAAACTACTCATCTTTTCTCCCATATCCCTATTAATTCTATCTTGAGATTCAGAAATAGAATTTCCTCTCATAAATAAAATCTTAGAGCTATAAACAAGCATAAAAATTGCAACTATTATAGCAAAAACAATAAAAAAAATAACCCCTTTTTCAGCCTTACTCATTCCAACAATTTTTTTTCTTCTTAGCTTCATTTTTACTCTTTTAATATTATTAATAGTCTAACTTAAAATTTATTTGTGAAACGCTCACGACCATCACAGCTCCCAGATTAATGGACTCTGAATCAATTTACATCAACATTTTCCCCATAAGGATGAATTAATTTCCATCCAGGAATTATATCTCCTTTCCTGTATTTTAAAGTAAAGCTATCCTTTAAATTTAATTTCTCACCGCTAACTAAAAAAAATTCAACTTCATAATCAACAATTGCTGTCTCTCCATCGTTAGATCTCTCTTTTATTGATACTGTATCCACGATGTTAATATTCTGCGACTCAGCATATTCTCTGAAAGCTGCTAAATTTTTTGCACTCGGTTCAATTTTCTTAAAACCATCAGATATTGTTGCATACATATTTACATAATCTTTTTCACTCCATGAATTAAAATATATTCTCACTGTCTCTTCAGGACTAGGCTGTTCATAATCCAAATCATCCTTCTTTGGTATAAATTTATTATAAATAAAAAATGCAATTATTAAAACCAAAATAAAGATTATCGCAACTATTGCCCTTTGATTTTTATTCATCTTTGCCTTACTTCCACAACAGTGCCATTAACCAAATCCTTATAATTGCCCAACACACCAGGATTTCTCATCACCAACCATCCATCTTCCTCAACGCTTCCAATATTCTGCCAAACTTGAACAAAATTCTCATAAACCTCAATCTCCGGAGATATCAACACAGCAGGAATTTTTGTAATATCATACTTCTCAATCAATTCCTGAGCCTCTTTAGTTGTTACTCCAAATCTATCAACCTTACCAATCACAACTCCAAATCTCTCTAATATATTCTTATTTATCTCAACATCAAAACACTTCTCACAGCTACTATCAAATATCATAATTAAATCCACTACACCAACAATTTCATCTTCCCCTAAATCCCTGTATGGTGGAACTGAAGAGTGAATTGCATAATATCCATTTTTCAATTGGGCAACCTTCTCCAGATCCTTCTTTATATTTCCATAATAATCAACATCTTCAGAAATTAAAATGGCAGGAATTCTTTTAACATCGTTACTTGAAATAAATTCTTCTGCCTCAATTGAATTATATTCATAATTTTTAATATCAACAATTTTTACACCAGCCTGTTCTAAACTCTTCAAAATCTGATCTAAATTCTTGCATAGCTTGCATTCAGAATCAACCAAACTAACAATCCTAACCCTACCAACAATCTCATCTTTCTTCACATCAAAGTAAGGTGGATTAATATTAAAATAAACAGCGCTTTTATTATCTATCATTTTTCCATTTCTAACAAAAAAATTAACCAGCTGATCAGATTTATTTACCTCTCCCTTAATTATCAAAACAGGAATTTTCTCAATGCCATATTCCTCAATTAACTTCTTCCCTTCACTAGAGCTAAGTTCAATCCTCTCCTCTTTAGTTACATTTACATTTAAATTCTTTAAACTCTCAAAACCCTTTTCAATATCAAAACAATCAACACATCCAGAATCAACTAATCTGATAACTTGAAGATTTGCAGGTCTCATTATCTCTTTTGCAATCTCTCTTGCTTCCTCAACCTTCTCAAATCTTCTATTGATTAAATAAACATTAACAATAGAAAAAACAAAAATAATTCCAACTGCAATATAAATCAATCTACTCATTAAACTCTTTTCTATTTTCACTCTCTCACCCATTTAAATCTAACAACCACCAACCATTGATGGAAGAGAATCTAAACTTCCTCCTGATCCAGCTGCCATTCCATTTTGACTGCCAGTTTTAACAGGAGTTCTACTTGCACTTGTTGAAGATACTACAACTTCCTGATTACTTAATGTTACTAATTGCACAGTTTGTATTGCTACCGTCAACAATAATACCCCTATCATGACAACAGTCAAAATTTCTTTCCTTTCCATTTTCGCCTCCAAATTATTTTTTATTTTTATTTGTTTTTCAATCTTTTTCATTGATCTAAAATCATCAAGCTACTTGAGATTCTTGAATAATTCTCTGAACAGTGCCTTGCTGATACCATAAAGCATACCATCTTGCCATTTCTCCATATATCTCCTCATCTGAATATTTATCTCCATAATTTTTTACAAACCATTTTGCCATTCCCCTCGCAGCCTGAGCATGAGCACACCCGCATCTTGTTATAATAGTTGGACTTTGTGGACTTCCACAACAATAATCGCAAGTAAAAGCATTTACAATCCTCTTCCATCTCTCATCCTGTTTAGAGTCTAATTGAATTGACTCTCCTCTCCCCCATAAATTTTGGGCTGTAATTGGATCATCAAAACTTACTCCAGCCTCAGCACCATACCAAGGAGTTCCTCTTGGAATTATATTATTAATTAAATCTTGCACTAAATCACCAGTTGAAGGCATTATCTCTAATTCACTTATTGTCGGCAAAGGTTTTACAATAGATTTATAACCAGGAATTCTAGGTTGTTCTCCTTGAGATAATGGCATTGGTTTCAAAGTTGTCTTAGGCCCATATTCAAGCTCAGCAGATATACTTATAGCCCCACCTCCACCACCACCAATTCCAGTAAAAGCATAAACTCTCGGAATTAAAAATTGATTAAATACTATAAGTACAGTTAAAATCATCGCTAAAGTAAAAACAAGATTGCTTCTAAACAAAAAAGGTTCTTTCAAATTTTTTTTGCTCTTTGATTTTGATTTTATCTCTTTCCCAATACTAGCCTCGCATGTCCTAGTAAAAACCGAATCTGCTTTAAAAAAAACAGCTAACCCTAATAAACCAAGACTTGCAACCTGTATAAAACCCAAATACGGAACTAAAAAACCAAGGGGTATTGTAAATATAGTACTTCCTAATGCAGCAATCGTCACTCCTTGGCATACTGGGCATGCAGCAGATACAAACCCTGCCAATCCAGAAGCACTTACTCCCATAACTTTTGCATCATTTCTTAATTTCTTTTCTCTTTCATATTTTGATAATGTAAAAAGCGTTGAAACAAAAAAAGTAACTGCTATTAAAAATAAATAATCAACAAATCCAACTCTGGACATTCTTCCTAATCCAAAACCAAAGAAAGGAATCTTCCATATCCCATAAAGAAATGAATAAATAATAATGGCAATCAAACCAACTTTTAAAAAATACATCCAATCATTTTTTAGAATTTTATAAGCCCCACTTACTAACCCATCAGAACTATCAATCATCAATTTATCCTTTCTTTCTAATCTTTCTAACTTATTCTTTCTCTTAATCTCTATTTCCTTCTCTGCCATAAAAATCACTCCAAAACCCCCCAACACCCATATTTATCATCTCACACCTTTTCCTTTTTAAAGCTTTTTATTTTTTATTTATTTCTTGTATCTTTTATCTTTTATTTTGTTTCTTATATCTTTATCATCAACTTAAATTAAATAACATATTTCAAATAATATTAAATCTAATTTCGTATTTATAAATAGGTTATGGTGTAAACGAATTTAAAAAATTACCCTATTCATTCAAAAGAAGAACAAATCATCCTTTTCATCGTTCACAAAGCCTTATTCAGCCAGGAAAATAGAGTAAGTCTTGCCTTTAGGTTGCCTATAAACCAATTTTTTATTTTCAAAATCACTCAGTACATTGCTGATCTTAGCTTTAGATAATCCAGTCTTAATGGTTAATGTATTTTGAGTTATTCCGGGTTGTTCCTTAATCACTCTAATAACCTTAGCTTCATTTTCATCTAACGCCTTCATTATCAAGTTTAATTTCTCTTCTTCTGTCTTAGCTATTGACTCTTTCTCCAATTTCTCAAATAAAATCTCTTCTTCTCTAGTAAAAAATATTAAATAAATCCCTAAGCTCAATATCGAAAATAATATCCCAACAAAAAAATGCGACCAATTCAATAAAGATCCAACTCTAACACACTCTTGGCTAGGATTGCATTCATTTGTATATGAAGAATTCATTTTAGAAATATGATTAAGAAAAAACAACCCCAAAACCGCACTAAATAATATCAATATAGTTCCAATTTTTTTGTTATTCATTTTCCTCTACAAGAAAGCTTTTTGAATTTATTAAGTTTTCTATCTACTTCTTTGTCGCATTAACGAGTGTCGCATATAGGGTGACGCTTAAATGGTGATGGGTTATATGCTTCAACTATTCATCAATTATCTCCAACCAATCAATTTTCTTAAATTCTTTGTCAAATGTTGCTAACTTCTTCATCTCAAACGAGACCATAAAAGACAAAATAGTGCAATCTGTAAAATTAAAGTTTTCAGTATTTTTAAAAAACTCCCACGCTTTTTGAAATGTACCAGAATCTATTTTTGCTATGAATATTTCAGAATTTAAAAGGTTTGTTCCAAATTCTTTTGCAATCTCTCTGCTTGTTCTCCTCATGATCACTGCAATAAGCTCGTCAAAGACATAGTCAGTTGTTACTTGTTTTCCATATTTGCTGCGAATTATGTCATCAATTATTTTAACAGCCTTTTTATGGTGTATGTCTCTTTCATTCGCGAACGCACAAAAAACACTTGCATCAATAAATATGGACATTTTAATAAATAATACTATCTATCTCCTCACTCGTTCTCTCAGTTCCTTTGCCCCAATCTCTTGGCTTGAAGTTTAAAAGGCTCATCCTCGGCTTCTTATTCCTATTCTCAAGCCACATTTTCATAGCCAAAGTTATTGCTTTGCCTACCTTAAACCCTTCTCTCACAGATTCTGCCTTAAATTCTCTGAATACTTCTTCCTCCACATTCTTTACGCTGACTTGCATTCTAAATCACCAAAGTATTACGAGTAAAACTAGTATATAAAGTTTTCCATTTATGACTCCTACTTATTTGCAAGGATCTGTTATAAGAAATTATGTATGCTTAATTCAATAATCTACTCAAATCAACATTATATCTTTGCCCTCTTAGTTCTAAAGTAGCCTTATGGAAAATACCGTTGCTATCTACTATTACTTTTGCAAACTCACCCATGCCAATAGCTCCACCTATGTCTTCAACTCTTCTTACAGGATTATATCTGCTAGAGTTAATCATGTGAATAACTCCTAAGTCAGTCTGTGCAGCGTGTGCAACTACCACACCCAAATCCTTATCTTCTTCAACAACTCTCCTAATTTGGTCCCCTAAAACACTTCTTGTTCTATCCATTACAACCTTACCTGCCTCTATATCTTGTCCTTCATGTTTCCAAGTATTTGGATTTGCGATCCAATAATTAACACACGCACCAACTCCTTGTTTAACATAAATATCCATATTAACCCCAGGACTTTTATAATTAAGTCTAGGATCAACTGCAGTATCGACAACAGCAAG